>VYCT01000316.1 GCA_009843785.1 Candidatus Poribacteria bacterium
AAATCTATTGATGAAATTATAAAAGTGTATAATTAATTAAAAGCTTTACTATAAGTGTGTATTTACGGAGTTTCCAAGACATAGACCTAATACTTTTTCTGTGTCTTGGATACCCCTTTTTCGCAGCACCTTTTTCGCAACGTCTATAAAAACCGTCAAACGCTTTATCCATGCGTTCCAAAGCACAGACCTGCATATCTTGAGGCACTTGGCGAAAGTCCTCGTATTTTTCACGAGCAACTTTCAACTTCCGAGATTGGTCGTTATAAGAGACGCGTTCACCTTCAGTCTCCCAGGCAACCTTGCGATCATGGCAAGCAGAGTTCTGAAGTTCGCAAAGGTGGTCAAGCCAGTTTAATAATGTTGTTTCCTGTGTTTTCGTAGGATACACAGGGTATCTAAATGCCAATTTCATGGTATATCAAGTATCAAGCGTTTATCCCCTACTAAGTGGGAGGCAAGCACATTGCCGAGTGGCAACGCTTAGTATGCTTGCCAACTTGATACTATAATTATACCATATTTTAAGCAGAAAGTGAAAAAAACATAGGAGGCGGGCATTCCTCCCAAACCTAAAGGTTTGGGTTTCCTGCCCGAAGATTAGATGAAAATCACAGGCTTTGAATATCGCACCGTTTCCATTCCTTTTATTCCTGCAATAGAAGAACACTGGCCCATGGAGTATCCGACCACCTTGGTCTGGGTACACACAGATGAAGGTCTCACTGGGTTGGGTGAAAGCAATTCTCTGCACAGCGATATTACGGATCAAGCCGACAGCATCGCCGAAAGATACGTCGGCAAAAACCTTTGGGATATCGATCTCTCGTCCGAGTCGTTTACCTTCCAGTCAGCCTTTTATGACTTGGCGGGACAGGCGTTGGGTGTGCCAGCACATAAACTCATCGGCAAGAAACATCGGGATAGCGTTGAACTCGCCTACTGGTCGCCGCCGATGCCGCCGGAAGTGACAGCAGCGGAGGCGGAACGCGCCGTGAACCTCGGTTTTCGGGTGCATAAACTCAAGGCACGGAAGGCGACTATCGTCGAAACGGCGCGCCTCACGAAAGAGGCATGCGGACCGGATTTCCAGATTCGCGTGGATCCGAACACAGAATTCGGAGACTTGGAGACCGGACTTCGGCTCGCAGAGGAATTGCTCCCGTATAACATTGAAGTCTATGAAGACCCGATTCGGTTTGAGGATTTGTCTTGGTACCGTCAGATGCGGGAGAAGGTGGAAGTGCCCGTTGCACGACATATCGGGGGCGGGCAAGAGATTTTAAAGAACATCCGTGCGGATGCAGTGGATGCTATCAATACCGCGGGGAACGTCGCTGGACTGCGGAAGAGTGCTGCTGTTGCTGAAGCCGCGGATTTGCCGATTTGGGTGCAGATTTTTGCTTTCGGTTCATGCGTCGCCTCGACCTTCGCCGCACACATGGCATGTACGATACCGAACTGCACGATGCCGATTGACGAACTCCCGCACATCCGTATTGATGATCTCTCTGGCGGTAGTATGGACTTGTCTAACGGTGCAATCAACCTGACAGATGCACCGGGATTGGGTATCAGTCTTGATATGGATGCGGTTGAGCAGTATCGTATCCGTTAGGTAGTTTAGGACTTACGCAACGCCTTGGTATGTGCTATACCACATCGCAATAGGCATAATTTTGCGATTTTGTGTAAGTCCTATTTAATTCTTAAGCATCTTGAGGATATGCTTCGCCAAAGAATCTTTAATTTCTCTATGGCGCGGAACTGGCTGAGAAACGCGCGTATTTGGATTCTGATACCAATCATGTTTCGCGCCATGACGAATGAGTACACATCCCATCTTCTTCAACTCACGAATTAGGTCTCGTCTTTTCATGCAATCTGTAACTCTGCAACCTTTCGGACACATGGAATAGCGCCGCTCGTGAGTTCAGTATAGAGGTCAAGAAGGTTTTCCTCAAGCACTGCTAATGTTTCCCCTTGCGTCCAATAATCGGGGTATGCCTCAAGGTAACCCAGGAACATGTTTTCATCCTGCCAGTAAATGTACTTCTGCGTTTCCATACATAGCACCTACCAAATAGGGAGCAATCCCCAGACATTTATCCTTGCGTATTAATGATTATACCATCCAAATTATCAGAAATCAAGATTTACTTTGAAAAAATAAGGCGGTAAGGAAAAAACCCCTACAAACCGGGCAACCCGCCCACAACCTCCACCGTTTTTAAGCTGACGGTGATGACGCGGGCGATGAGGTCAACAATATATTGTGGCTGATCGGCACGGTTCGGGTCGTTCACAATCCCGCTCCGTTTGTCTGTCTTGACGCGATACTGATCCACGACCCACTCTAATGCAGAACGGTTGCCTAACCGATAGTCGAACGCTGCTGCGGGGATGCCGTCGAGTGTGAGGAAGTCGTTGTATTTCAGCTGCGTCTTGTCTTTGGAGAGTTTCATCCTCTCAACGCGCCAGTCTATCGGCATACCCGGCGTTTCGATGTGTTTCAGTTGGTCGTATTTCGGAACCGATTCGTAGTTGATATGGAGGTCTGCTAATTCGCTGCCTGCGTTGGCAAAACCCCAAAAATCTTCGGCAAACGGGATATGCGGGAGGTCGCGCTTGAGGTTCGCCTGATACTTTTCGCGATAGTCGGGGTGGTGCAAGAGTCCGTAGTTATAATGGAAGATGTCCCATTTAGTGATAGTATCATCACCGTAGTGGTTTCGGAATTCTGCCAATGCCCAATCGGTGATATTTTCCCGTCGGTTTGTGCCGTCCTCATCGTAGGTGTAAAACGGGAAAGATTGTTGTGGGTCGCCATAGAGGTTCACATCAGGAATACATGGGCTCATTAGAACAGCAAACTCTTTCCGACCATAACCTCCAACACAAATCACCCGATTTTCCATTTCTGTATCAGGCATTGGGAAGATAGAAGAAAAAATATATACTGCCTCATTCATTACTCTATCAAAATAGAGGTGTAATTTCGTAAACGGACGGTAAAGAGATGCCCGAATGTTTTCTTCCGAAAATTCAGCAAATTTGCCTGCTTTTAATTTCCGTTTTAAACCAGCACTCCACTTGATTCTCCCATTGTCATACGCTACAAAATTATCAACGTTTATAATCGACTTTTCTGGAGTGGCCACCCACTTTAGCACCTGCGCATTGTAGAACTTTATCATCTGCTGAACGTGCTCTGCAAGCCTGCCTGCGTTGAAGTTGTAAACCCACGCGTCGCGGCAGGTAGCGATCCCACGACTGTAGGTTTTGAAAATCACATTCACTGCGGCCTCTTTGTGTGCCTTCGCCCCTTTAGTTCCGATAGGAATAAAGGTATCAAACTCGGCGTGAAGTCCTTCTGTGAGCCACGTATATCGTCTGTCGGGTGTTATTTGTTGCCAGTCGATATTTTGATAATGTTCTTTTGCCTCAAGATAGCGATACTTCTCTTCCTTCCGCCAAAACTCATCGACAGATGCATAGAATATCTTGGCGGGTTCCGGGTCAGATTCTGAATCTGTGTTACCAGCCTTTTTCTTCAGAAAAAAATTGATACTCACGCCGACCTGAATTCCAAAAACATTATGTGTTGTTCCTGACAACTTCGGATTCTTACGGACGTTCCCACCTAAATCCAGAATGTAGATCGTGTCGAAATCGTCTGCAAGGTGTTTTCGCATCCCATCGAAAGCGATACCATCCAAAAAACCGTTATTTGTCACAAAAGCGACAACACCTTCCTGTTTAATCCGTCTTGATGCCCAGAGAATTGCTTTTACATACGGATCTGAGAGTGCTATTTTGTTTGTCGCCGCTGAATCTCGTGAATATGTTTCTCGTAATAGTGAGTCTATCGTCTCATACTTCCGATTTTTGTTGTTATCGTTTTCGTTGATTTGTCCAACGTTGTAAGGCGGATTGCCGATAACCACAAACATATCTGCCGCTTTTTGTCGCTCGACGCGTTCCGTGTTCTCCTGCGTGAAAAGCCTCGCCTGTCGCTCCTCAAGCAGCTCAAAGGTATCCGCAAGTGCGATCCCCTCAAAGGGTCGGTACGTCTGGGTGCGTTGAAAGAATTCGTGTTCAATGTTCAGACTCGCGATGTAGTAAGGCAGCAGTAGGATTTCGTTGCAATGGAGTTCGTTGTGGTATTTCTCTGCCAACGTCGTCGCTCGGATGTCCTGCATCAGACGGACGATGAAGTTGCCAGTGCCGACAAACGGATCAATGATATGCACGCCGGTATCCGATAGCGACCGATTGAACTCGGTTTCGAGGATTTGTTCGACGCTTTTCAGCATGAAATCAACAATCGGTTGCGGTGTGTAGACGATGCCGTGGGTGTCCGCTACCTCCACGGAGAACCCTTGAAAAAACTGTTCGTAGACAGTATTGAGGAACTCCTGTTTTTGGGAGAAGTCTTTGCAGAGGTTTGCAGCATTTTCAATAGCAGTATAGAACGGATTCAGTGGTTTAAGAAAAGCGTCGCGACTGAAGGCATTCTGGATAAGCACCTCAATGACGTTCTCAATCTCGCGAGCGATAATATTCCGGCGGGTGAAGTCGGGGTTATCGAAGACGGTGCGGAAGATGCGTTCCGTGAGGAGGTGTTGGATGAGCATCTCCTCAACGGCAGCGACAGAGAGATTGGGGTTGATTGCGGTGCGGCACTGTTGGTAGAAGTCCGTGAGCGCTGCCACAAATTGCGGGTTCGTCTCGTGCTGTTCCTCTATCAACTCTGCGAGTCTCTTGCCGAGTGCAGGAACCATCTCCTTAAATTCTGCGACAGCAGCGTGCCAGTTTTCAAGTGCAGCCGGCGGCGCAGCGAAGAGGTGCTGGAGTGCCACAATTAACCGCGTCGGGTCGGTGATGTCTACGTCAAAGACCTGCTCGCCGTTCTGATAGAGGATACCGCGATGCGGGGTTTGGAAGAGAATGTTGTCAAACGGATAGCCTGCGTCCCGTTTCGCCTGTACGGCTCTGTAGAGGTCATCGTCTATATCCTTCGCTTCCCAATACGCGAACGGGATTCGGTATGCGTCAAGGATCACGCCGTCGAGGACGATACGGTTGCCCTTTGGGGTACGCATAGGATATTGCGAAACGAGGGTAGCATCCACCTGTTTGGCGCAGGCATCCAATAAGAAAGCGAACGGATTGCTAACAGCACCTTCGTGTGTAATGTCGTGCTGTGCGTATTGTTGTAGCGTGGCGTAGTAGTCATGGATCGCTTTGTGATTAGGCTTTAGGTTGAGTTGCGGCATGCGATGGAACCTTTTGTAAAATGGGAATGAGATAACTCCGAATCGTGCAACCCTCAACCGTGTCGGTTTCAACGCGGGGATCCGCCTTCTGACGATAGTCGAATACGATATAATAGCCCTCCTGCTCGCTTTCTAAGGTCAAATACGCAGCGAGTTGCCGCTTCCCTGCTTCATAAGCCCGCTCGTTCCGCCACACTTTCGTCTCAATAATGTATTTCCGACCCTGATGCCCAATGATGATATCCGTTCTCCCTCGTCCGGTCGGTACTTCTAAGTGCATCGTCGCACCGACCATGCGGACGAATTCATCAAGATAAGCAAAAAGCAGATATTGCCCGACGAACTCCTGCGGCGTGTCGGGGACTTGGAGGACTCTGAACCCGGCCCGGGCGATGAAATTCTTGAAGTTCTCAATGAGTGTATGCATCTGAAGATGCCCAGTTTCAGTAATATACCCTATAAAGTCGATGGGACCGCCCTCAGGGAGATATTCGTCCTCCAACCCGTTGATGAGCGGTTTAAAGGCTTGAATGATACAGTGGAGATAGATCGGGTTGAGAATTTGACACATTCCGTCTTCGCTCTCTTTAATGATGCCATAGGTAGCGAGCTCGCTGATCACTTCGTTATGTAGCGTGAAATTGATATTGCTCTGATAAAAAGCGATCCGCATCAGTGTTCTCTCAAAACGTGGATCCCGCCGGACGTTTGTAATGAGATGTTCAATGTTCGTGTTTCGCTCTGTGAGGAGCCGGGCCTGTGCTGCTAAGAAGTGTTGCATCAGGATTGTCTCGGTTTTAGGGATGTCAAGTTCCTCAGTGAGAATCTGAGCGAACCTGTTGACGAGAAACGGCTGGCCAGCGGTCTGTTGATAGAGTTTCTCAACGACATCGGGCGCAAAGGATTGGCCGACCTCTTCGGTATATTGCGCAAGGAGTTCTTGAACCTGGTCAAACGTGAAGTTTGGGAGCGTGAATTCGTCTTGGATGTTGAACGGTGAGACGGAGCGGTCATAGTTGAGTTGAGCGATGCTCTTGACCCCAACAATCCCGACGCTGTAGGGACAACGCACCTCTCGCCCGGAGAGATAGATACGACGGAGTGAACGGAGAAACCCTTTGGCAGCGGCTTCTGGAACACCATCAAATTCATCAATAATTAAGACAATCCTCGGTGGTGAGGGTTCAGTTTTTTCGGATGTCAGGAGTGTCGGAAGTTTCTCAAAGAAACGCCGCATCGCTATATTGTCAGTGATATTCAGGTTTTCCAAGAGGTCTGTAAGCTGTGCGGAGGGTAGATTCCTGCGCGCCTGAAGTGTTCTGCTAATAGCAATGCGTAGATCGTTGGTAAGATTCGCGTAAAAACCGTCAGGTGTTAAGTCTTCATACTCCTCAAAATTGACGTGTATGGGGAAGTAGCCTGTCCCTTCAGCTTCAAGGGCGGCGATCGCGTCTTGAAAGAAGGTCGTCTTACCCGTCTGGCGAGGTGCGAACAGCACGATGTACCGTCCGAGTTTGACGCGTTTGATGAAGTCGTCAAGCCTCTCGGTGCGTGCAACGACGTAGTTATCTATGATGTTCACGGGACCGTGGGTGCCGAAGTGTCTCATCTCTCTATTTCCGTTTTCTCTTTTTCTGAAAAGTATAGCAGGTTTGCGGTGGAGCGTCAAGGTTATTGTCTGAATCCATAACGAATTGGTTTGCAATGGAGGCGAAAAATGTGATAAAATAGCACTAATTGTAAGGAGAAAAAATGATGAATTACATAGAATTGCCGCTCGCAGAACACCAGAAAGAAGAAATTCATCGGATTTTATCAGACGCTGCCGAGCGTGCCGGTGACGTGAATAACGACCCTATAGTGCGAAGCCTCCAAGAACTCGCTACGGGTGATGCGGATACCCAATCCCACTTTTCAGAAATCGTTATCCCCGTGTTAGGAGCCGCCCTCAATTCACCGAACCCTGAATCCGCCTTAAATCGCTTTTCTCGCTTCGCGCAAGTCGCTTTCAATCGTAGATGGCTCTATCAATTCTTGCGAGATGCGCCGTTCCTTATGCGGACGGTCATCTTCGGTTTCGGTGCGTCCACGTATCTGTCGGAAACGCTCATCCGCAACCCGGAATATTTCTATGATATTATCGACGCGAATGTGATGGGGACAGCGAAGACTTCCGAGACGATGTACGAAGAACTGGCGCGATCGCTTTCGCATTTCGATTCGGTGGCGCAGAAACTCCGTGTCCTCCGACGCTATAAACGGCGCGAGACGCTCCGTATCGGATTGTGCGATCTGCTTAAAACGGTAGATGTCAAGACGACGACTTGGGAGTTGAGCAATCTTGCAGAGGCAGCCTTGCAACACTGCTACGAGATCGGACGCGATCAGATTATGGCACCGAAGTTCGGCACCCCGCTCAATGAAGACGGGGACGGACCGTGCCGTTTCGCGATTATCGGTATGGGGAAATTGGGGGGCTATGAATTGAACTTCAGCTCCGATATCGACCTTATCTTCGTGTATTCAGACGACGCAAAAACGGACACCGGCAATGAAAATAGCGAATATTTCGCGCGACTCTGCGAATTCATCATCAAAGCGATGAGTGAAATTACACCAGAGGGTTACGTCTTTCGGGTTGACATCCGTCTGCGTCCTGAAAGTAGTGCGGGGGTGATTATCCGTTCTATGGAGAGTTATGAAAGTTACTATGAAGGTTGGGGGGACCTGTGGGAACGTCAGGCGTTAATCAAGGCACGTTCTGTTGCGGGCGATATGGCGTTTGGTGACGAGTTCATCCGTATGATTCAGCCCTTTGTGTATCAACGTTATCTGGACGGTGTCACACTTGGCGAGATTAAGGCGGACATCGGACGCACTAAGGTACGGATAGAGGAGCGGCTCGTCGGTGAAGGTGCGAATCTTGCAAAACATGTCAAACTCGGTCCGGGGGGTATCCGTGATATTGAGTTCACGGTGCAGTGTCTGCAGATGATTCACGGTGCTAAGCGGAAATCGTTGTGTTCACACAACACACTCGAAACGATCTCGGCACTCAAGGAGAACGCGCTGCTGACGGCAGCGGATGCGGACGCGCTCGCGGCTGCGTATCGGTTCCTACGCTCCGTTGAGAACGGTATCCAAGTTGAGGCGGATCAACAACGATATTCAATTCCTGAGAAAGCCTCTGAAGAACGTGAACTTGCGCGACGCGTGGGTTACCCACACACACCGGAGACGGATGCGTTGGTAGCATTTCGGAAGGACTACCGCACGCATACTGAGCGTGTGCGCGCTATTTTCGAGAAGATTACCGCAACGGCGATTGCGTCCGAAAAAGGGCTCGATATTAGCCTTCTGCTTTCCGAAGAGGATCCGAAACAGTTAGAGACCTTCCTAAGCGAGTTCCGTTTTGAAAACGTGCGGGAGGCGCAGCGTCTGCTCAGACGGCTTGCGAACGGTGGCGATGGTATCCAATTCTCGCCGAGTGTTAGGCGTACCTTCTTCAAACTTGCGCCGACGCTTTTAAATGTCTTACGTGATTCTCCGAACCCAGACATGGCACTCCGCTATCTTTCGGCATTTACAGATAAAGTGGGTGCACGCAGCAGCTACTACACGATGTTCGCCGAAAAACCGTCAACGCTTGAAGCACTTACGCGTGTCTGTGGTACAAGTCTGTACCTTGCGGATATGCTTATCGCAAGTCCTGAACTCTTTGATCTGTTGACGGTGCCGACGTTGATAGAACATTCCAAGACGCTTGCTGAGAAACAGGGCGAGGCGTTACAAATTGTTGCGGAGGCATCAGAAGGGCGGATGTTGTCGATGTTGCGGCGGTATAAGAACGACGAGATTTGGCGCATCGCGCTACGGAACATCCTCGGCAATGCGACACTTCCAACGACGACTCAAGAACTCTCCGATTTAGCAGAGGCTGTCTTGCAAGCGACCCATCCAGCAATTGAAGCCGAGCTGCGCGGGGCACACGGCACGCCACTGAACGCGGACGGTACACCGGCGACCTTCGCTATCGTTGCGATGGGTAAGTTCGGCGGCCGTGAACTGAATTTCAGCTCGGATTTAGATGTGATGTACGTTTATTCGGAAGACGGCGAAACGACAAAAGGCATGCCGAATGTAGAGTTCTTTGCGGCTGTCGGGTTGGAGTTGGTAAATCGGCTCGCTGGAAACGGGATGGGTATCTATGAAATTGATCTACGGCTCCGTCCGTACGGAACCGGGGGTGCAATCGCGCTGTCGCTGTCGGGGTACCAGAATTATTACGATAACACCGGAGAGGTCTGGGAACGTCAGGCGTTAACACGTGCCCGTGTTGTCGCTGGAGATATACAAGATGTTGGAAACCGATTTTTGGACATTGGGCACGCCTTCTGTTATGGCGATTCACTGACATCGGAAGACATCGCGCAGATTGTACATACACGGAAACGGAAGGAGGCGCAAGCCACGCGCAGACCTACCAACCGACGCAGAGGACGCAGTAAAACACAGACCCCGATTGCGAATGTTAAATCCGGATACGGCGGACTTGTCGATATCGAATTCGCTGTGCAAACGCTTCAACTTGTACACGGTGAAGAAGCCCCCTCTGTTCGTGTCCAAAACACACCGCTCGCTATTGAGAGACTGCACGATACCGGCGTGCTGACAGAAGAACAGTGTGACAGACTGTCGGAGGCGTACCTGTTCCTCCGCCGCGTCGAGAATGCGTTGCGAATTGTTCACGACCGCGCGTTGGATGCGCTCCCGAAAAACCGAACAGAATTGGCGCAGTTGGCACGACGCCTCGGATACGAAGAGACTGGAGGGACACCTATTGCAGATGCATTTTTGCAGGATTACGGGAAGTGGACGGAGACGACGCGTTCACTCTTTAATCAGATTCTGGTTGATTGAAATTATAAACAGACCATCACTATTTAACCGAAAATCCTGTCTCCGAAAAACCAACCGATTCCAGCACCTAAGAGAATCAGGAGAAATACAAGCACTTTAAATGCTCGACCACGCTTTGACTTTTCAAACATTTCCAGTTCTTCCTTATATTCCCTTTTATATCTCTTTAAAGCGGGTCTATACCAAAATACCGAAGCCAACAGTGCTGCGAGCCCGAGGACTGATACAATTACTAAAAGAAGTTTCTCTGTCCCAGGTGAAATAGGTGAGATTTGCAGGCTAGGAATCAACCTATAAAACAGGATTCCCAAAGCCGCGAAGAGTAAGATAAGTAGAAACATCGTTGCCCACATAAAATTTCTCAACGCCTGTTTTTTCTCTGTGGTGCGCTCATTTTCCATATTTACACATTCCTCTGTTGGAAAGTTTTTGGGGAAATAATGATGGGATAGAAGTCCTTTCTAACGCTCTTGTCCTATACCTACCCAAATCCAAGTATCACAGAGTGTAACATAAGCCCGAAAAGATGTCAAGAAAAGCGCGAAATTTCCCTTGAGATATCGCGATAAATCTGCTAAAATAGATGCTAATTCTTTTTCGTGTAGGGAGAAAATTTATGATTTTTGGACAAGGAACACATCAGTACACAGTACAAGAAAATTGGTGGACGCTTCCAGAGGGTTGGGAATTCGGTTGGGTTCCCGCTGTCGCGGTTGACTCACAAGACAAAGTCTATGTCTATAGTCGAAGTGAACACCCGATGGTTGTCTTCGATCGGGAGGGGAACTTTATTGATTCTTGGGGCGACGACATCCTCAAGGATGCACACGGGATTTTCATCGATGCCGATGATAATATCTACTGTACGGAACGTGATACACACGTTATGCGCAAGTTCACTACGAATGGTGAACTGCTGATGACGCTCGGCACACCGGACGAACCTGGGGCAGAGGGAGAGCCTTTCAACCAACCGACAGATTTAGCACTCGGACCCGATGGCGAAATGTATATCAGCGATGGATATGGGAACGCCCGCGTTCATAAATACTCACCCGATGGCGAGCTGATTAAATCGTGGGGACAGCCTGGGACAGGTCCCGGTGAGTTTGACCTACCGCATTGTGTCCGGGTCGATCCGCGCAATAGGCTCATGGTTGCTGACCGCGAAAACAATCGTATCCAGTTCTTTACCCTTGATGGGGAATATATTGAGGAGTGGGGAGACCTATTGCAACCCGACACGATCTATATTGACGACGACGATCTCGTCTATATCGCTGAATTGGGTCAGCGTGTCAGCATCATGACATTGGACGGTGAGGTTATTTCCCAATGGGGTAGCGAACGTGGTAGTACCGTCCCAGGGGAGTTCATGGCGTGTCCCCACGGCATCTGGTTAGATTCGCACGGTGATATATACGTCGGCGAAGTTCAAGCAGATGCACGACTGCAGAAATTTATCCGGCAATGATAGAAGTTAACAGTTGTCAGTACGGTTTTCTACGAAAACTTTTCAGTTAACTGACTTCGGGATGGCGAGCGCAGCTCGCTCCTACCATCTAACTGATTTCGGGATCGCGAGCACAGCTCGCTCCTACCATCTAACTGACTTCGGGATCGCGAGCACAACTCGCTCCCACCATCTAACTGATTTCGGGATGGCGAGCACAGCTCGCTCCTACCATCAACTCCGTCTGCGAAGGGCGCGTTGTAAGGTCGAAGCACTATGGCAGAAAGTCTTTCGTTTTTTCAGAAGGTGAATACGGATTTTGACAAAGCTGCGCGGTTCACCGACTACCCGCCTGGGTTGTTAGAACAGATAAAGATTTGTAATAGTTCCTGCCACTTTACGTTTCCGATAAAACGCGACGACGGGACTATTCAAACCATTCACGGTTGGCGCGCGGAGCACAGCCACCACAACCTTCCAACGAAAGGAGGCATCCGTTACAGCACCCTCGTTAACGAAGATGAGATCATCGCGCTTGCGGCGTTAATGACCTACAAGTGTGCGATTGTCGATGTCCCGTTCGGTGGTGCGAAGGGCGGTATCCAGTTGGATAGGAGCGAGTATTCGGAAAGCGAACTGGAACGGATTACCCGTCGCTATACCTATGAGCTCATCCAGAAAAATTACATTGGCCCCGGGGTAGACGTGCCGGCACCGGATTTCGGGACCAGCGAAACGGAAATGGCGTGGATTTTCGACACCTATATCACAATGGCACCCGATAAGCTGAATGCAATTGCGTGTGTCACAGGCAAACCGATTGAACAAAACGGGATTCATGGTCGGAGAGGGGCTACCGGACGAGGGGTCTTCTACGGTTTGGAAGAGGCGTGCAGTATTGAAGCGGATATGAAGCCGCTTGGATTGACGCCCGGTCTACACGGAAAAAGCGTCGTCGTCCAAGGGTTTGGGAATGTTGGGTACCATGCTGCGAAGTTTTTGATGGAGGCGGATGCTCGCGTTACCGGCATTATCGAGATAGACGGTGCAATCTATAATCCGAAGGGACTTGATGTTGAGAAAGTCGCCGCGCATCGCGCCGAAACCGGATCCATCTGCGGGTATTCTGACGCTGAACTTATTGAGAATCCGAATGACGGTTTAGTGTTAGCCTGCGATATCCTCGTGCCGGCTGCGCTTGAAAACCAACTCACTGCGGAGAATGCGCCTCGCGTTAAGGCCGCTATCGTCGCGGAAGCAGCGAACGGTCCAACGACACCAGCCGCCGATGCGATCCTTCAAGAACGGGGAATAATGGTTATCCCAGATACCTACCTCAATGCGGGGGGTGTCACCGTCTCCTATTTCGAGTGGCTTCGGAACCTCTCACACGTGCAACTCGGACGCCTCGGCAAACGGTTTGAAGACAGCACACAGCACGCGATGCTTCACGCCGTTGAAAAAGCGACCGGCTATCAATTCTCGAACGAGGAACGTCAGTTAATACACGGTGCCGATGAGGAAGATTTGGTGAACTCTGGGCTTCAGGATACGATGATCAGAGCCTACCATGAATTACGTGAGACCCGCATGCAGCACAGAAGCAAAAATGATGACGTGAATTGCCGAACAGCGGCATTTATCAACGCCATCCATAGAATCGCGCAATCCTATATGCAGCTGGGAATTTTCCCCTAAAAGGAGCAGACAGGTCACATTTTTCCCAATAACCACACTGCTATCCATGAAAGGAGGATACAAATGGCTTATAGTAACTTTACCTAATCTTCCGAGACTGTATCCCAAATCTTTAGATTTGGGATACAGTCTCGCCCTATTGAATTAGACCAAACGCCTAAGAAAAGAGTTGACATTCGGTCCGAAATGTAGTATAATAAAAGTATCGTGTTGGCAGACATGCAAAGCATTGTCGCTTGACAATGTGTCTGCCTACCTACTTTGCGGGGGTTAAAGACACGGCGCACGATATACCATGAAAACCGAAAAATATGAGTTCTATCACCAATCGAATCTGATACAAATTGGCAACCTGATTGACGATTTGCATAGTGTACATGTTCACCTTTTGATGTTGCAGAGACGCTATTATCGTATCTATGGTAAATATGCGTCTTTTTCCCGTATATGCGGTCATCTCACGAAGTTGAAACAGCGGACAAAACCGCACTGGAATCAACTGCCGAGTCAGGTCATCCAACAAGTAGCGAAACGTATTCACTTGGGATATGAAAAGTTCTTTGACAACATCAAGGACCGAAAAGCAGGACTCACAAAGCGTAAAGTCGGTAGACCGAAAATCAAGCCGCGTCATAAATATAACTCACTGACGTTCACACAAGCAGGTTTCAAAATAGAAGGCAATCGGTTGACGATTAACTGTATCAAGAAGTCGTTCACGTTTTGGAAACACCGAGACTGGACAGGCACGATAAAGACGGTAACCCTCAAACGTGATAATGTAGGGGACTACTATCTCTACCTGAGTTGTGAGGATTGCGAACCCTCTGAGAAACTCCCTTTGACCGGTAATGTGGCAGGGGCGGACTTTGGTTGTAAAACATTTCTCACACTTTCAGATGGCACGAAAATAGCGTCCCCGGAATTCTATAAGCAAGGACTCAAGGCAATCCGTTCGGCAAACAAGGCACTCTCCCGGAAGCAAAAGGGTTCAAATGCGTGGTATCGTGCGAAGCGTCATCTCACCCGTGTTCATAAAAAAATCGCCAATAAGAGGCGCGACTATTTCTTCAAGTTGGCCCTCCGTCTTGTGCGAAAGTATGATACGCTTGCGATAGAGACGCTCAACCTTGAGGGTATGAAACGTCTCTGGGGACG
The DNA here is from genome assembly GCA_009843785.1 of Candidatus Poribacteria bacterium. Classification (GTDB taxonomy): domain Bacteria; phylum Poribacteria; class WGA-4E; order WGA-4E; family WGA-3G; genus WGA-3G. Next base: position 14,509 of record VYCT01000316.1, read on the forward strand.
CAAAATCTCTGATATAGCTTTCGGTGAGTTTGCTTTGATCCTTCAATGGACGTGTGCCAAATATGGTAAAACGTTCTTGAAAGCGGGACGTTGGGAAGCGACGACGAAACCGTGTTCGGATTGTGGACATCACAACGAAAATCTAACACTCCAAGATCGGCAGTGGGTATGCCCTGAATGTGGATCCCACCACGACCGGGACATCAACGCTGCTATCAACATTTTGCAGGCTGGGGTACCCGCGTAACAATGCGCGATAAAGCCGTTGGATCGCAGCTTCGTGAGTGCGGCGGAGACGGAATAATAGCCTGCGGGTGGAGCGACAGTCAGACGTTTAAACCTCTGGTAAGAACGCAGTTGCGACGAAACCGAAGCCCACGCCTTCAGGCGTTGGGTGGTATCACGGAGAAAAAATGACAGCCTTAAGTGTAAACGTAAATAAAATCGCAACATTGCGAAACTCACGGGGTGGTGATATTCCAGACGTGCTCACCGCTGTTGATACCTGCGTCGCTGCTGGTGCGCAAGGTATCACCGTGCATCCGCGTGAGGATGAACGCCATATCAGACCTGCAGATGTGCAGGACATCGCCGAACGACTCATAGAAATCAATACACAAAAAACACCGACGATTGAATACAACATTGAAGGCGATCCGAGACCCGACCTTATTGATATGGTACTCCGCACAAAACCGACACAATGCACCCTTGTTCCTGTTGTAGCAGGTGAGATAACAAGCCACACCGTCTGGGATATTCGTCAAGACGGTGATACGTTGAAACCGATCATCGCAGCGTTGAAAGACGCTGATATTCGGGTTAGCCTATTTAGTGGAACGGATGTTGAACAGATAGCGAGGACACGCGACATCGGTGCGGATAGAATCGAACTCTACACCGCCCCTTACGCGATGGCAGCAACGGAAGCGGACATTGAGCGTGAATTCGGGTTGTTGGAAACCGCAGCGGCAAAGGCAATAGATTTCGGGCTTGGCATCAACGCCGGACACGATCTGAATCTTGATAACCTGCCACTGATGCAGAAGTTACCGGGACTCCTTGAAGTCTCTATCGGGCACCATCTCATGGCAGACGCGCTCTATATCGGAATGGCAGCTGCCGTCAAAGCATATCGACGTGCATTGGGGCAGCAGGTAACATGACGACACCTAAAACATGCGCTATCTTTGATTTAGATGGCACGATTATCCGCGTCTCCTCAGAACAAGTTTTTCTGTCATATCTGCTGAGCCACGGTGAGATCCCGATACCGAATCTGCTCGCATGGACCTCCAATTTCCTGAAGGTTAAGTCTCTGCCGGTGGCGAAATCTAACAAAGTTTACCTTCGCGGTTTGGCGCAGCAACGTCTCGATGAGATTGCGCGACGCTGCTTTGTTGATACACTCCGTCCGAGCATCGCGCCCCATATCTCCGACTTGATACACGCACACCAAGCCGATGGACGTACGGTTATTCTGATGTCCGGGTCGTTGTCGTTCCTCGTTCAACCTTTCCACGAACAGTTCCAAACCGATTTGATGGTTGCGCACGAACTGGAGGTGGTTGATGGGAAACTTACGGGTCAGCGTGTCGGGTTGCATCCTTTTGCGAAAAACAAAGCGAAACTCGCGCAGCAACTCGCGACCGAACATGGGTTCGACCTCAACCGTTCCTACGCGTATGGGAACCACCATACAGATGCATACAAGTTGGAACTGTTTGGACATCCGGTTGCCGTTAACCCGGACCAAAAGTTACGGCAAATTGCGAAAGAAAAAGGATGGCAGATAGAAGAATAGCCATAAGCCAACATGCGACTTGAAAAGTATATTGCCACCTCAGGCATCGCCTCTCGACGGGCGGTGAAAAAGCGTATCCAAGCTGGGCTGGTCACTGTGAACGGTGAACCTGTTTTTGTTCCCGGACATCCGATTAATGTAGAGACCGACACGGTTGAATTTGAAGGGAAACGGGTTGAACCGCTAACGGAACGCATCTATCTGATGCTGAACAAACCTGCGGGCTACTTAACGACACGCAGCGATGAACGTGGACACCCGACTGTCATGCATCTCGTTGCAGACTTACCTAATAGTATTTATCCCGTTGGACGCTTGGATTTGGAGACCGAGGGGCTTCTCCTTTTCACAAACGATGGAGATTTTGCGTATCGGTTGCTACATCCGAGCCATGAGATAGAGAAAACCTATCTCGCGTGGGTGAAGGGAGCACCAAACAGCGACGCGGTTCAACGGTTGCGTGAAGGTATCACGATTCCGAGCGGGACAACGGCACCGGCGCAAGTTGAACGTTTAAAAATAAGCAGAGATGGTGCCTCAACGAAGTTTGAGGTAGGTATCCACGAGGGAAAGAAACGGCAGGTGCGCCTGATGTTTAAAGCCGTGGGGCATCCGGTCATCCGGTTACAACGGACTCGGATTGGCAATTTGCAATTAGGTAACCTCCCACAGGGTCAGTATCGACTTCTGACCCCGAGGGAGATTACGGCGTTAATGGAATTGAACGGGCAATAATGCACTTCGCATTTGGGCGTGTACGCCGCAGAATTGCACTACTACGAACCGGTACTACCTTCAATTTGAAAATGGATAGAGCATTAGTGAGAACTCGCCAAATCTTTTACCCGTTCCAACATCGCTTCAGCGTTCTGTTTGATATTCGCATCGCTGGTATGATGGATTAGTTTCTCAAGCACAGCGATTGCGTCATCAAACTCGCCTTTGATCGCGTACGTCACACCGAGATAATATTGGGCGGGGTCCTTGGCATCGCTCTTTGGGTACTTGTCTATCACAGTTCTGAAGTGAAAAACCGCTTTTTCAAAGTACATCTCGGCTTCTTCAGGTGCTCTAACCATAGCTGCTTCAACCTCTGTGGCGTAAGTGACTGCGAGTTGGTTATGCAAGTTTGGTATAAGACCTGTCTTATTTTTCGGATCGTGTTCAAACGCCTTCTTACTGAACGGGAGCGATTTTTCAAGCTGCGTCCGTTCGAGATAGGTGAGTGCAACCTGCGCGTTCAACTTAGCATCGTCCGGTGTTTTTTCAAGCTTGGCAAGTTGTTCGACGAAGGCTTGCTCTTTTTCCAACGCAGTTTCTATCACCGGTGCGAAGTCGTTCGGGTAGATGAATCCTACCTGCTTGGCAATCATACCGCCATCTGAACTCGCGAAGACAATTGTCGGAAACCCGGTAACTTGATACCGCCTAACGGCTTCTATATTCTCAGGGTGTTCTTGATCTTCAGGGTTCACCTTAATCGGGATGAACTTTTTGGCCAACTCAATGATGCGATCATCCGTAAATGTTTCGGCATCCAGCCGATCACAGAACCCTCACGTATCAGTATAGAAATCGAGCATAATGGGTTTGCCGGTCTTCTCGGCTTCCTTCATACCGTCCTCAAGCGATTTTTCCCAACTGATTTCTGCGTTCGCGACGAGTGCTGGTATTGTGCCTATCATCAGCAGTAAAACGCCGAGTGAGACACGGCGAAAAACGGAATTAAACATGGATTTCTCCTTTATTGGTTATCAGTTGTTAGTTATCAGTTCTCAGTGAATAATGGCTTTCAGCTGCCTATGAATCATCCTCGTTTTGCTCAAGCGCAGCTGCGCTGGTTGTTTTGCTCGATAGCGTTGTACGACACTTGAAACAGGTAATAATAATTCTGACGAGTTCTTTCTGTCTGCCAATACTGGCCTGCTTCTGTTCTGTTTGGACGTGCCTTTTGCATCGCGGGCACCACTGTTGTTTTGCGGCTAACATAATTACTTACTCCTTTATGAGTCCGTGTCTCCCGCTTCCAAGCAGAAATAGACACACCTCATCCCGATAAAAGTTCCCTTTTCGTAAACATCACTTTCCGACACAGAACTGTGAGAAAATTCTATCGAGAATATCTTCAGTCGTTGTTTTACCGACGACATCACCGAAACCATCAAGACTGATGCGTAGATCGACAGCGATAAGGTCAGGGGGCATCCCGTTTTCGAGGCTTTCTATCGCGTAACCAAGCCCTTCATTCGCACGTCGGAGTGCTTCTTGATGGCGAGCGTTTGTCACGATCGGCGATTCACCGATGACCAATTCACCGCCGAGGAGTTCCTCAGAGACGATGGCTTTTAGCTTGTCAAGTCCTTTCCCTTCAGGAATCACTGTCTCAACGACCTGCTTTTTCGGGCAGTGCGCGAGCAGTGCTGTTGGTGAGGTTACAACTGGTAGGTCCATCTTATTTAGAATAAGAATTGCCTTGGATGATTGTGCTGTTTTTAAGAGTTCGAGATCGGCATCATTGAGCGATTGCGATGCATCGAACATCATCAAGCACAATTCTGCCCTATCCTGTACGGCTTTGCTCCGTTCAACGCCTTGTTGTTCTACAATATCATCTGTGTGTCGGATGCCGGCAGTATCAATGAGTTTCAAGGGGATCCCACCGATGTTGATCATCTCCTCAATAGTATCGCGCGTTGTGCCGGGTATATCGGTGACAATCGCGCGTGTCGTTCCGATCAATGCATTGAGCAGGCTCGATTTCCCGACGTTCGGTTTACCGAGTATAGCGACGTTAGCACCTTCCGTGATAAGCCTGCCTTCGGCGGCGGTTTCAAGGAGTGCCGTCAAATCGGTCTGGACTGCGCGTGCGGCTTCAAGTTGCGTTTCCACCTTCATGAAATCCAAGTCTTCCTCAGGGAAGTCGATAGAAGCCTCAATTTCTGCGAGTAAGGCTGCGAGTCGGTCGTTCAATCCATTAACGGTATCAGAGAGTTTTCCGGCGAGTGCCTCTATAGCGATTTTTCGGCTTAAGTCTGTTTTTGAAGCGATGAGTTCCGCGACGGCTTCGGCTTGTGCGAGGTCAAGTCTCCCGTTTAGGAATGCGCGTTTTGTAAATTCGCCCGGCTCTGCGATGCGTGCGCCGTTCTTCACCACTACGTCTAACACCGCGGTGACGGGTATTGTCCCGCCGTGGCAGTTAAACTCAACAATGTCTTCACCGGTATAAGTTCTCGGTGCGTGCATGACACCGAGTAGGACTTCATCAATAATCTCATCGGATGCGGTTGTATCGACGACATGCCCATAAGTCAGTGTATGTGTTGGCAGTTGTGTCGGAGCTACACCGCGCGGCGATCGGAAGACTTCAGCGGCGATGGTCCGTGCGAGTGCCCCGCTGACTCGAACGATCCCGATACCGGCTTCACCTTGTGCTGTTGCGATGGCTGCAATCGTATCGTGAAATTCCATTTACGGCTGTTGTGTGGTGACGATGACGCGGCGCATTTCCCCTTCCCCTTGGCTGTAGGTAGAGACAACGTCGTCCCCTTTTAAGGTAACATGAATGATCCGTCGGTCGCGTGCGGACATCGGTGCGAGGACCACCTCTCGGTGCGTATATTTGACTTTTTCTGCGACTTGATACGCCATTTCGACGAGTCGTTCTTCTCGGCGTTTGCGGTAGCCTTCGGTATCAACAAAGACCCGCCTTTTGACCAGCGAGGCTTTATTGATGATACAGTTAAGTAAGCGTTCAATGGCATCAAGGGTTTGTCCATGCTTTCCGATCAGCAAAGCCGGACTGTCTGTGGCGATATTGAGATGCGTGCTCCCGTCAATGAAGCTCGATTCAATTTCTGCATCAACGCCCATCCGGCTGAGAATTTCGCTTAGGATTGCGTCTGGTGCAGAAGTCACATCTTGTTTGAGCGTCGCGCGGACTCTCGCCTGTTTTGCGCCGAAGTTCAAAATTCCCTTCGTCGGTTCAGTGACAATGTCGATGGTAACCTGCTCCCGAGTTGCCCCGAGTTCGTTGAGTGCCTGTTCAATTGCTTCCTCCACTGTGTCGCCTTCAGTTTCAATATAGTGTTGCACAGGTTCCTGTCCTCCTCTTTAATAGTTATCAGTTATCAGTTACCAGTTTGCCTCGCAGTGAGAGTTAAAGAGGGATATTATCCTATCAATGTTTGCTGTCAAGTTACAAGGGGACCTCTTAACTGACTGCTGATTGCTATTCTTTCTGACAACTGAAAGGTTTTTTGCAGAAAAAGCGAACCGAAGACTGATAACTACTTTTGTTTAGCGTTGTTCCGTTTTCGGGTATCTACGACTGCGACTTCCTCTTCGTCGGTTGCACTTCGGTTCTGTATGTACTGTTGGGCAATCGTGAATACATTGTTGCACAGCCAATATAACACAAACCCGGATGCCCAATTGTAGAAGATAAAAATAAAGATGAGCGGCATAAACTGCATCAATTTCGCTTGCATGTTGTCGGTCGTTGGTGTCATATTCCCGACGAATTTCTGTTGGAGCCAAGTTGTCAACCCGTTTATGATAGGCAATAGACGTATAGCATCTATCTGCGTGAAGATCAAAGGGATCGTGAAAGGCAGCTCGATGAGCGTATCGGGTGCAGAAAGGTCATCAATCCAGAGCAAGAACGGTGCGCCACGTAGCTCGACTGCACTGCCGAGGAGTGCGAAGAGTGCCCAGAAAATGGGAATTTGTGGGAGCCATGGAATACAACCGCCTAAGGGGTTAACTCCGTTTTCCTTATAGAGGCGCATTGTTGCGCGATTGAGTTTTTGTGGATCGTCTCTGTATTTTTCCTTCAATTCGAGCAGTTGTGGTTGCAGCTTCTGCATCTTTTTCATCGAATTATGCGCTTTGCGCGTGAAGGGATAAGAGACGATCTTGACGAAAGCCGTCAAGAGGATAATCGAGATGCCGTAGTTCCCGAAGACCGCGTGTACCCCTTTGAATATCCAGAGCATCCCCCATGCGATGGGCCAAAAGAATCCGAAGTCGATAATCTTGGACAGGCGGACAGGGCTCTCTTCGCTCTCTGGTGTATTCGGTGCTTCAATGCCCTTAAGAATCGTATCGTCTTTCGGTCCGATGTACAATCGGAAGGACTGCCTCTCCTTCTGCTCAGATGTGAGATAAAAGCTTGGCATGACGAGTGATGCAGTATCCGTTGCTGCGGTAACATTGATATCTGTTAGCGTATTTGCCTGTGGTGTCTCTGTGAGTTTATATGTTGCTGCGAGTTGCGGGTCGGGTATCATGAGTGCGCTGAAGTATTGGCTATCCATCCCTGCCCAGAGGACTGTAGCCAAGGCTTGTTCAGACTTGAGTTGGCGTTCAGGCTTCCCCTCACCGATATAGGCTTTCGCGCCTTCCTGGACGCGCCTGCCGCGTTTACCGCTCCTTTTTTCGTGGGGTAGCAGATCGGCATTGATACCGCGTCCCCACTGGAGCTCATATCCATTTACGGGTTCGGTTCCACCCATGAGGAGCGGTTCCTCGGAGATATTTTGGAAGGTCACTGCCATATCAACAAAATAGGTGCCCGGGTTGAAGGTAAACTGCTTTGCTACGCGTAGTTTTTCGCCAATTGTTGTCGTGAACGTGAGCGTTTCTTTTCCTTGTCCGTTTGTAATGTCAATCTCGGATTTATCTGCCTTCCATGTAGCCCGAAGTGCGTCAAGTTGTAGCTGTGAGTTCGCAAACCGTAGTGCGAGGCAATTCAGTGCATTTTCAGGAATCAGATTTAGAGGTGCATTAGCCGGGTCCGAGCGGTCGGGAAAATGGCTGAGTCGCCACTGTCTGGCGATTGCGAGTTTTTCGTTAAAGATAATATGATAGTTATCGGTTCGGACGTTGACCATTGCATCGTCTGGGCTCTCCTCAACGGCAGTCCAGAGATCCGGACTGATGGGTGCATCGGGTGCGTCGGGTGTTGCCTGCGTCGTAGGATCAATTGGCGTTTCGCCGGTGTCTGATGCGACCGGTGTCTGTTCAGTAGGTGGCATTTCATTAGGTTTCGGTGCGAGAAATAGGCTCCAAGCGATCATGACAACGATCATTAGAACCAATGCGAGAATGTAACGTGCGCCCATTGAGATTAGGTGCTCCTCATTTTATGTGTATTTTAGAAATTAATTTCCGAAGTCCGCATCCGCTATTTCAACGGATCAAAACCACCGGGGTGATATGGGTGGCATTTTGAGAGTCGTTTGAGTGTTAGCCAGCACCCTTTGAGCATTCCGTAGCGTTCTAAAGCTTCAAGTGCGTATTGTGAGCATGTCGGATAGAAACGGCACGCGGGCGGCAAGATCGGTGAAATAAAGCGTCTATAAAAACGGATCGGGGATGTGAGTATCATCCGTCCACCTGCCGGTTTGCCTTCCCGCTGCCTTTCAGGCTGTTCCACGTTTTTTCGACACTGTTTACAATGCACCACGCCTATTCTCCTCTAAAGGCACTCAGTTTTTATTTAAGTTTCCGTCGTGCTGGCGTGAACCGTTCAAGATCGCCGCTTTCTGGAACAGGTGTGCCAACGCATTCTGTGTTTCCTGACATGTGAGCCGACCTGCGGGTGTCCTGCCGACGACGACAATATCGTATCCTACCTTCACTCGCGTGCGTAATTGCCGAAATGATTCACGAATTAATCGCTTGACCCGATTTCTTTGCACACTCTTGCCGACTTTCTTGCTGACAGTTACGCCGAGCCGGCGATGATCGCATTGGTTATGTAGTACGTATATCACGAAGTAGCGATTCCAATACTTCTTACCCTTTTGATATGCGCGTCGGAACTCCCAAGACTTTTTCAGTTTTTCGGGATCTTGCATGATTTAGTTGATATACAGATATTTTCTCCACGATGGGTGGCACCCGCGAAAATGACGGTTGAGCTGCAAATATGTTAAGATTGAAGGTGTTTTGGGTTGGCGTGCAAGTTTTAGGCGCGTCTCGTAGAGCAGCTTATTCCCTTTTTTGTTATTACATTTTTTGCAGGCTGTTACAACGTTTTCCCACGTCGTCTCGCCGCCACGAGAGATCGGGACCACGTGGTCAAGTGTCAGCTGCACAGTCGGCAACTCCTTATAGCAGTATTGACACGTATACTGGTCGCGGACGAGGACGTTCCTTCGTGAAAATTTGACGACACTCCGCGGGACGTGAACATATCTTACTAAACGGATGACATGTGGTACTTTTATCGCAGCACTTGGCGAATTAATCTCGATATCTGAGACTTCTTCCGTCTGTGCGGTGCCTTTGAAAACCATTTTCATAGCGCGCCGGAGGTTGCAAACGTTGATCGCTTCGTAACTTGCGTTGAGTACTAAGACAGACATTTCCACTTGCAGTCCCTCTACCTTGAACGATTGGCTCTACAACATCATCTCCTATGTATTTTAACATATTTTCAGGGGAATTGCAACTAAATTAGATACAACCGACTTACGGTTTTGTGTATAATATGTGATTACAAACACACTCAGGCAGTTAGAGAGGGTTCTCAATGCAGCAGAGGTTACGAAATATTACTGTAATTTTGAGTTGGGCATTTATATTCAATAGTTATGCAGCCGACATCCAATTTGTAGATGTTACCGAACAAGCCGGTATCCATTTTGTGCATGCCGGTGGTATTGACCTGCGCGTGGTGCCAGCACTTGTCGGTTCGGGTGCGGCGTGGCGGGACTACAACAATGATGGTTGGCTGGATCTTTACATCGCTAACGCTGCATTAGTGCGCCCTGCGCCGGACGCGGTGTTCCCAAAAAATGCACTATATAGGAACAACGGCGACGGGACCTTCACCGATGTAACCGATGCCGCTGGGGTCGGTGACACCGGATGGGGTATGGGCTGCGTCTTCGCAGATTATGATAACGATGCCGATGCCGACCTATACGTCACCAACTACAAGGCAAATATATTCTATCGGAACAACGGCGATGGCACTTTCAAACGCTTTTCATCTGGTGCAGGTGGGATTGGGCACAACGGCTTCGGTGCGGGTATCGCATGGGGAGATTACGATACTGATGGGTACTTAGACCTCTATATCGGTAATTATATTGAATATACAAAAGTTCCACAAGGCGATGAGGTCTTTTTTCCTTACGATTTTTTCGGGCAGACGAACATTCTTTATCTCAACAAGGGGGACGGGGGTTTCATCAATATTACGGATGCAGCGAAGGTGAACGGCGGGTTTCATCTGACGCTTGGGGTCGCCGCGGCGGATTACGATACCGATGGCGATCTGGACCTCTATCTCGCCAATGATACCGATCAGAACATCCTCTATCGAAACGATGGTGAGTTAACTTTCACGAATACGAACCGCGCAGACGCGAGGAGCGGTACCGGTGATATCCGAAGCGGCATGGGGGTCACTTGGGGTGATTATGATACCGATGGCGACTTGGATCTTTTCGTTACCAACTGGCTTGATGAGAACAATGTGCTCTATAGAAACGACGGTGATGGTACCTTCAGCGATGTCTCCGCGCGGAGCGGCATTTTTGAGTCCGGGCTGGGTAAGACATGTTGGGGGACAGCATTTTTTGATGCCGATAACGACGGTGATTTAGACATATTTTTTTCGGCGGGCCACATCAATCCGGCACCATGGGAGGCACACGGACAAGCGGATGTCTTTCTCCAGAACAACGGCGACGGCACTTTCAGGGACATTTCCGAGGCTGTCGGTCTCCGAGAATCCGATGCTTATGGTGTCGGCAGAGGCGTGGCGGTCGCGGATTATGATGCCGACGGCGATTTGGACCTGTTTATTGTCAACAGCGGTGCGAAACCGACCTTGCTCCGAAACGACGGGGGTAATCAACAGCATTGGCTTCATATTCGGACGATTGGTACAGTCAGCAATCGGGATGGTATTGGTGCGTTCATTAAAGTAAGTGCAGGGGATCTCCATCAGGTCCAGCAGGTAACCGCGGGAGATAGCTACCTCTCACAGAGCAGCCTTGCTGTCGAATTCGGGCTTGCACACCACAAGGTAGTGGATCGGATTGTTATCCGGTGGCCGAGCGGTACTGTGCAGACGTTGACAGATATAGAGGCGAATCAGCGGCTTGTTGTGGTTGAGGAATAGCCGATAACTGAATACCTTTGAAAAAAAAAGTTGAAATTGTAAAATAGTTGTGTTATTTTAAGGTTACGTGTATTTTTATGCACAATTCAACAAGGAGGAAATATGCGACGCTATTTATTTTTAATTGTTATGCTTGCCGTATTTGTTGCGGTAACGCTTGTTCACGATGCTCGTTCCGCCGAAGAGATTCGGGTTTGGGGCGGTAAAGTGGAGGATTTCAAGGATTCTAAGGGCCGTGTGTGGCACGGCGGGCAGAACGAGAAAGAAGCGTGGGGCGGATGGGTTGAGAAGTTGCCTCGCGTTGCTGAAGTCCAAAACCTAACGAAAGATGCTGAAAAACTGGCAAAAGCGGAAGGGTACGATAAAGAGCTCTTCTATGCTGTCAGTTGGGCACAGTTTCCTGATGTCGTCAAGATGGAGTTGAAAACCGGCAAGGGTATGTTTGATGTGACCTATCTCGTCGGAGAACACTGGTCGCCGAATAACCGCGGCTTTGATATTATTATTGAAGACGAAATTGTTGAACTGGAATATGTAACACCCGGTAAGGATGAGATAGATATTAAAAGGTATCCAGGCATTGAGGTTAAAGATCAGGTGATGAACCTTGAGTTCGCAGGTAATCGAGATACCGGTGCCGGCGATCTTAATGCGATGTTTAGCGGAATAGAAGTAATCCCCGCCTTAGCCGTTGATCCGCAGCAGAAAGTCACCACAACGTGGGGTGCGCTGAAATCGGAACGGCAAAACCCTTAATAAATGGAGGCAATTTTGATGAGACTTTTTAGTGTTTTAACAATAGTGTTTTTCCTATCTGTGTTTGCCCTGCCGACGCTGCTGCCAGCGGAGGAATTCCGTGTATGGGGTGGTAAAACAGATGACTTCACGGATTCAAAAGGACGTGTCTGGAAGGGCGCGCAACAGGAAAACCAATCGTGGGGCGGTTGGATTGAAAAGGCACCGCGAGTGGCTGAAGTCAAAACCTTGACAGCGGATGCCCAAGCACAAGCAGAAGCCGCTGGCTACGATGTGGATCTCTTCTATGCTGTCAGTTGGGCACAGTTTCCTGACACCGTTAAGTATCAGTTCAAAACAGGGGATGGCACCTTCGATGTGACATATCTCGTCGGCGAACACTGGTCGCCGGAAAACCGCGGCTTCGATATTTTCATCGAAGAGGAAAACGTTGAGCCGCTCTACGTTACACCGGGTAAAGATGAGATCGACATCAAGACCTATTCAGGGATTGAGGTGAGCGATGGGACGCTCGATCTCAACTTCGCTGGAAACGCGGATACCGGTGCAGGTGATCTCAATGCGATGTTTAGTGCGTTGGAGGTTGTGCCTGCTGTGAGCACTGCTGTGGATCCGAAGCAGAAGGTCACGACGACATGGGGGGCGTTGAAAAACGACCGTCAATAAGCGTACATGTTGAATATAGAAAAGCCCTCGGTATCTTTGGTGCCGTGGGCTTTTTGTTTCTGGATGGTCGTCAGTTATCAGTACGGTTTTCTGCGAAAACCTTTCAGGTGTCAGTTAAAGAGGGTTTCTATGATGGATACAGTCAACGTGACTACAACAAAGGGACTCTTAACTGAAAACTGATAACCAATAACTGATAACTATTTCACACCTTCGGAGTTGTCAGATCGCCGCTGAGGATTGTGGGACACCAGAACTTCTCAATGTATTCAATGATTAACTGTGTGCCTTCCTCGTGGCTGACGTACGGCGGTTTAAATGGGTTGTACATCGCATCGGTGAGGTCGCGTGCAAGCACAGCGTTGAATCCCCAGCGTACCATCTGTTTAATTGCAAAAGAGCGTCCGAGTACACACATATTCGTGTGAACGCCCATGAATATAAGGTTCTTGATACCTTTGTGATGGAGCAGGTTGTAAACCTCCTGTCCATTGTCGCTGATAGCATCCGTATCGTCAATTTCAATGACTGGATGCTGACGGTGCCAGGCTTTATAGCTGTCGGCTTCGCCGGTATCTGAGCCGCCGTCGGAGGCATCAACGGGTTGCGGGGGGTCGGGCATTTCGCGTTCAGGGGGCGGATCGGCGTGTGGAAACTCGAGTACCGAACGGCGCGCGGGATGTGCCTCGTAGAAATCCATCGTGTCCGAGGGTGCGTGGATAATCTGCACACCGTTTTGTCTTGCGCGTCCAAGCACGATATTCATCCGAGGTGCCATTACGTTTACGCGTTCTGTCGCGCCCCAGGACCAGTGTTCGTTCCACATATCGACGACAATAATAGCGGTTTCAGCGGGGCTCCACTGTACCTCTTCTTCAATGACGCGCCAACCGTTTCTACCGACGGTTCGTGCCTCTTGTCGGCGGGTTGAGAGCGATAGGGTCGAGGTCGCTGAAATCGTGTGGCTTAAGAGGTTAAGTAGCATCGGTGTCTGCTCCTTTGCGAAAGACGTAAGCGTCTTTATAGCGTCCGTAGTAGTTTTTTCGGATGCCACAGATGCGGAACCCGAATTGACGGTAAAGATATTGCGCCGGTAGATTGCTGACGGCGACTTCCAAGAACACCTCGTGCCTGTCATCTGCCAGTATCATCTCTAACGCTGAAGCGAGCAAGTATTTGCCAATGCCTTGCCGCTGATTGGCTGGGGGTACCGCGATGTTCAGAATATGTGCTTCTTCATGAAAGATGTTAAACACGATGTAGCCGACGATGGTCCCCTTGCGCCGTGCGACGTAAAAATGTTCGTAGGACCGAGGGCGTTTCAGGGACACTGCAAAATAGGTCTTGCTCCACGGATCCTCAAAGCATTGGTTCTCGATTTCTAAGACCTGTTGGAGGTCGTCAAGATGCATCGGTTCAAATGTGAGTTCTTGGCGCGGGTTTTCGGCTGTCATTTCGGTAACTGCCTGCCGGATTGTGTTTCTAAAAAGATAGCGAAAGTATAGCATATTGTGGAGTTGGTGTCAATTGGTTATCGGTTGTCAGTTGTCAGTACTCAGTTATCAATGATATGCTTGTGGCAGTTACAAGAAAAGCGACCGACGCAAACCCTCTCTTAACCGATAACTGAAAGGTTTTCGCAGGAAACCGTACTGAAAACTGATAACCATTGACAACGTCACTTACCCCCATTTTTTTTTGAGGGTAGTCTGTCGTTGATATTGTTAGG
>VYCT01000222.1:0-365 GCA_009843785.1 Candidatus Poribacteria bacterium
GACGCGTTTATTCACCATTTTTCTATAAACATACCGTCCTTACAGGACTAAAGAACCGGATGAGGTATACAAGGGTTCTTTGTAAAACCCGGTTCGGTTAGGAAACCGAACCTACCGGACCGGGGATCCATGCTATTATTTTTCTAAAATTGACACCTATCGTGCGGTTTTGCGGCGGACATGCCCAAATGCAAACTGCATTCCTAACCGAACCGGATACTCGGCAGAAACCTTGAAGACTTCAAAAAACATCTTTAGTCCCGGAGGGACGCTATGTTTATAGCAGCATCTGGACAAAAAACTAAGCCCCGGAGGGGCGGCATGTGTAGAGGCATTCCTACAAAATACTGACAAAAATCAATAAA
>VYCT01000222.1:375-3989 GCA_009843785.1 Candidatus Poribacteria bacterium
GGAGGGGCGGCATGTGTAGAGGCATTCCTACAAAATACTGACAAAAATCAATAAACCGAACCGGCTCTTACGCGAAAACATTAAAGATTTCAAAAACATCTTTAGTCCCGGAGGGACGCTATGTTTATAGCAGCATCTGGACAAAAAACTAAGCCCCGGAGGGGCGGCATGTGTAGAGGCATTCCTACAAAATACTGACAAAAATCAATAAATTGACACCTATGCCGCGGTTCCAAACCACACCTATCGGGACCCCCGGGATTCCAAAATTGGACGAAAAACCGAGAACTCAATAACCCTAACACCCCCGAAATTGCTTGGTAATTTGATAACAATACGTGGTATAATTAGAAGATACTGTTATGCAACACTATAAAGTCTATCAAGGTAAAGGAGGAGATCAATGGATACCGACACAAAACGGTTCAACATCCCTTACGCGCCTACAGACCCAGCAGACCTCTACCCCGACACGGACGGTGAACCTATGGCGGCTAGCGACCTCCACCTGGAAATCCTCATCTGGCTTTTGCAGGCGTTGAAAGCCCATTTTGCGCCGCGGCCGGATGTCTATGTTTCCGGTGATATTCTGACATATTACACAGAGGGGAACCCGCGCGCAGTCATCGCACCGGATGTGCTCGTCTCTTTCGGCATCGGGCGGAAGCCACGTCACACCTACAAGGTTTGGGAAGAAGGGAAGGTTCCAGACTTCGTCATGGAATTCTCAAGCAAAACCACCTATCAAAACGATCTCACAGACAAGATGGACATCTACGCCACGCTCGGCATACCGAACTATCTCCTCTATGATGCCGAAGCACTTTATCTGCCTTCACCGCTGATCGGGTTTCGGTTAGTAGACAACGACTATGTACCGATCCGACCGGATGTAGATGGCGGCATTCATTCAGATGTTCTCGGTTTAGATTTCCATATACGCGATAGACGTTTGGCAGTTTACGACCCGGTTCGTCAGCAGTGGCTCCAAACCCTTGCGGAGCAGCAAGCCGCACGCGCAGAAACCGCAGAAGCACGCGCAGAACAAGAAACCATCACACGGCAGAAAGCCGAAGAAGAAGTCAAGCGTCTCCGAGAGCAACTCGCACGCTCGCAAGCACACACCTCGTCAGAAAAAAAATAACCGTATCTACCGGTTTGGAATATCCTGTTCCGTACGCAAGGCTTCGAGTTCAGTGCGAAAAGTCGGCATGTCCTCAATTCTCACTGCTCCGATGGCGTTGATGACAGGATCGTAAGCCTGCGCCCCCGCACCTCCAACAAACAGAGCAACATGTTCCTGGATACCACGTCGAAGTTTTCGTAATTCAGTCGCCAAGTGCGGGTCATCTGTCGGATAAATGATACTCAATCCAACCGCCTTTGCTGAATTTTGCACCGCACACCCTATAATTTCTTCAACCGGCAGGTTGGGCCCGAGGTAGGTAACTTGCCACCCCTCCGAAGCTGCAGTCGTTCCGGCAATTAAAGCACCGATTTCGTGGAGTTGACCCCGCGGTGTCGCGATCACTAAGTTCGGCATTGCAGCAGATATATCAAATCCTTGGCACATATTGCCCAATAACGTCCGCACAACTGCCGCCGCAAGATGTTCGTGTGCAATCCGCAAAGCCCCTCCGCGCCACTGTTCACCAATTTCCCGCATCAGCGGCGCAATTAACTTTTCAAGGAAAATCGGCTGACTAAAGGCAACGGATGCAGCGAAGAGCACCGACTCAAGGGCGTGTGCCTCAAACTGCTTAACCGCTGCAAGGCACGAGGTGATATAAAAACGAACGGAGGTCTCTTGTGAGATAACCTCTTTCGCGATTGCAGAAGACTGCGCAATCGGCACCTCCGTTCCAATAAGTTCCAGAAGCCCCTCAGCGGGCAGGTACGCTATTTGACCAATACTATGCCCCGCCTCCGTCGCCAGACGCAGCAACGTGAGTCGCGATATATCCGCATCGGAATAGAGACGACGATTCGTCTCAGTTCGCAGCGGCGTGACCACATCGTATCGGCGTTCCCACGCGCGTATGGTAAATTGTGTTAACCCTGTCTGGAGAGCCACGCTTTTAATACCGTGTTTGTGTTCATCCCGCATCAATCTTTCCTTTTTTTGTTTTTTTTACGCTATTGGTGCTCAATACCCTTTCAGTTTAATATAACATCTTGTCTATTATTTGTCAATAAATCATATCTGTTTGGGCAGAGTCATTTAGTTGGAAATAAATTGGCGGAACCCCTGAAAACTTCATAATCCTCTTGAACCCCGTAGGGATGGGACCTCTGTAGAAAAACGCACCTACCAGACCTAGTAGTCTTTCAATGTTGAGTTTGAGGATATAATCTTTTTAGTTTGATGCGTGCGTCTTGTGTCGTAAATCGCCAATCAACCCGGTTCGCAGTCTGATTCCGATACGTCTGCCACGCTTCTGCCTCTGACCGAAGCGTCTCTATATCCGGGATACGCCGGTTTAGACACTGTCTTGAAAAGACACTCAACTCGATTTCAGCGATGTTCAACCAACTCCCATGCTTCGGGGTGTAGACGATCTCTAACCTTGAAGCTAACCCAAGTGCCTCCTCAGCAGGAAAGGCTTTATACAGAGAGGTAAGCCTGTGTGTATTGAGATTATCGCACACCACCGTCACTCGCTCGGCATCCGGATAGACTTCATCTAAAAGGTGTTTGACTTCCTCTGCCCAATCTATCGCAGTTCGACGTTCGCGAACCGAGACCCGCCGCCAACCTTGAAAGGGGGCAGTAAACAAGAAAGCAGAAACCGACCCGATCCGCTTATACTCGTAATCTATCCGTGCGATGCGTCCAGGTTTCACCGGGATAGGAGACCGGAGGTCTGCGAGCAACTGCACCGGACGCTCGTCCATAGCGACCACCGGAAACCGCACATCTTCAGGGCGTTGGTAAACTTCTAAAACCGCTTCCATCGCCGCAACGAATGCCGCATCTTCATCGGGGGGAATTACCCAATACGACGACCGATGCGGACGTAAGGCGTTTTTTTTAGCGTCTGTCGGACGGTTTCAATAGAGATACTTTCAACAATCTGAAGGTCAACGAGTTCATCAGCAAGGAGTTGTAACGTCCACTGTGAAAATCCTTCGGGCGGATCGCTACAAGCCAAGGCGATCAAACGTACCTCACCTTGACCGTCAAGTTTCCGCACGTGAGACGGGCGACTTTGCGGTTTGCGTTCCAAGGCAGCGAGTCTCTCGCCGGTGGCAAACCGTTTGCGAACATTGTAGGCAGTTTGCGCATCGCAGCCAAACGCCTCGGAGATTCTCGCATCCGTCCAGCTGGGACCGTTGCGATCCGCCTTCAGCAAGATGTGGGCACGCATGAGTTTCAGTGCGGAATGCTCTCCTTTGCGAACTAACGTTTCGAGCGTCTGACGTTCTTCAGATGTCAGCTCAACTTTATGTGTTTGTTTTCTCATCACAGACCTCTTGGAGATAGGATTCAAATCAGAGCAAGAATATATCACGAAATCTCCAAAAAGTCAACAACTTTATCGTAAACTCAACATTGAACGACTACTAGTATTCTTTCAACTTTGAACTTGCGGGTATAGTCTTTTTAGTTTGAT
>VYCT01000238.1:0-11896 GCA_009843785.1 Candidatus Poribacteria bacterium
TCAATTCGAGAGGGATCCGGGCAGTTAACAGTAGAACATTTACTTGATGGTGTTCAACAATTGTCACCCGCGGAATTGTGGGAGTTCACCGAGAGGTTTGCTGAATGGCAAAGACAACGAGAAGTTCCAGAAGAGGCATCGCTGTTAGGCTCTATCCGAGAAAATTCACGATTACCCGAAAAAGAACAAAGAAGGTATCAACAGTTGTGGCACAAGTGTGAGAACGAAACCTTAAGCGAGGAGGAACTGGCGGAATATCAAATGTTGCTGAGCAAGTTGGAGGCAAGAAATGTTAAACGCCTTGAGGCCCTCATCGCTTTAGCACAAATGCGCGGAAAGACGTTAAGGGAAGTTATGGCAGAATTGGGATTGAAGGAGGAAAGCGGTGCCTTCTGAGTATATCCCTGCCTCGTTACGTAGCCGTGTGCAGGAGCGCGCCAATGGGTTTTGTGAATATTGCAAGGCTCCAGACAGTTTTACTACTGCCTCTTTTCACTGCGATCACGTTCTCCCCCGAAAGGTCGGGGGCAAAACCGAATTAACCAATTTAGCGTACGCCTGTCCGTGGTGCAACACACATAAACACGCCAGAACGCATGCGCGGGATCCAGAGACAGGTCGACAAGTTCCGCTTTTTAACCCGCGCCGTAAAAAATGGCAACGGCATTTTATATGGAGTGAAAATTTTCTCTCTATTATCGGACGTACGCAAACAGGTAGGGCCACGGTTGAGGCGTTGAATATGAACCGCCCTGAACATGTTAACCGCAGAAAAGTGTTACGGATTGCCGGGGAACATCCACCTAAATAAGCGTTTTTCGGTAGTTCAATTTTTTGCCAAACCTCTTCTAAGGTTGCGACAGATATATGAGAAATAGGGAGTATCAATAGAATGACTGAGATAGGTGTTCATGAGGCAAAGACACATTTTTCAAAACTTCTCAAGCGTGTTGAGGAGGGAGAACGTTTTTCTATAACGAACAGAGGTAAAGTGGTAGCGGTAATGATGTCCCGTCATGATATAGCAGGGGGATATATGCTGTTGATCCTATCATACCTCATTTCCTACTGCAGGTCCCGTGTCAACCTCATCATGCAAATTATTTTCCGTAATTTGGGCGAGCAGGTCTGCCAGCGTATAAGTCGGTTTGCTCACGTTTGCTGGTGAATACGCCTCCTCCGGAATACTACGATCCGGAACTGTAGTTTTAACGCCTGCATTCAAATCATCTACGTTAATGTCTACGTCTAATTTCAACATCAAAAGGATTTGGTAATGGATCGCAAATACCCAAAACATATCCGCAACTGGATCTTTTTCTTGCGAAATTATTTTTACTGACATGTTTTATTCTTCCTCCTAATCCCAATGATTTCAGGAATTTCAGTTAATGATGCTATTTCATAATCGGGCTGGATGTCTGTGTCATTTGGAAGTCCGTCGCGATTCAGCCAGACAGAAGGCGCGCCGACGTTTTTTGCACCCATAACATCGTTTTTAAGGGAGTCACCGACGTGTAACATCTGTGTTAGGTCGCATCCTGCACGTTGCGCGGTTATATGAAAGATCTTTGGATCTGGCTTCTCAACTTGTACATCTTGGGAAAAGACAACAAAGGCGAAACGTCCGTCGAGTCCACAATTTTCGGGATAAGTATTTCCATTTGAGAGCAATCCCAACTTGAAATGCGGAGCCAAAATATCAAAGGTCGGGATAACATCTGGATACAGTTCTATATCCCCGTAACGATGTTTACGGTATATTGCATTAAGGTGCGCAGCGAGGTCTGTATCTGGGTGTCCGACGTGCTCAAGTGTCCTTTCAAACGCACGCCGTCTGATTTCCAAGAGACTCCAGATTTCGCCTTTTACCTCTTCAGCCAATTGATCGCGAATTGCAATCATTTCATCAATGGTAAGTTTCAAGGCGCGCGGCGTTCGCACCTGCTTTTGTAGTTCAACCAATGTTTGCTTGAGTGAATGGCACATGACCTTCCGAAAATCCCATAAAGTCATGTCGCCATCAAAAGAAATCGTTGAAATTTGCAATGGTTCCTCCATGTCACCGCGTTGAACTTTCATCATCCCTCCGAGGAACCATGTCGTTGTAAACGTCCATTTCTGGATCATCCCAACCGGCTCGAAGCCCAGCTTGAATGAGGATGTAGCGACGTTCTTCCTCAGTGAGTGGACCGTCGTCGTATATGCCTTTTCGCATGAGTTCAAATGTTTCAACAGGTAACACGACATATTCTATATTTGTTTCTGGATCCACTAACCGTACAGGGTCCTCCTGAGCGTCCTTGATCGCTTTTTGAATTTCTTTAGAAAGAACTATCATAATGTGTCCTCCATTGTTGATGCCCCGATTGAGGCGTGGATCTGCGCGAACTTCCATGACTCGTCGATTTTTTCCAATACCCCTGTCATTCGCATCACGAATTCCTCTGGTGTGCCTTGCCATTTGAGTTTCCAGATTTGTCGTGTGTAGAACCACGCGACATCATCCCGCTCTTGGACATCGAGCTTAATAAACTTGATGCTGAAATCCTCAGTGCTTGCGACGTGGTTTCGATAATATGCCGCGATTTCTGCGCTGCCTTCAACAACTTCGTCTGCATCGGTGCCGATCTTGACGTAGTGTGTGGCAAGGAACATCATTTCAATGAGGGTTTCAGCATCTCTGGCAACGAGTGCATCGAAATATGATTTTACCGTATTATATGCATTCGGCATCGTGAATTCCTGTGAGTGCGTTCCACAAGGCAGCACTCATCTGTTCACAGGCTTGCACGACGGCGGCATGGGATTCCGACGGTAAGGCATTGATGCGCTCTAACAGTTTTTCGGCTTCATGCTCATTGTGGGAATGCGTTTCAAAATAGGGTTCCACCGTCTTCGGGAGTTGGTAAAACGCTTGCAGACCTGCCAATTTCGATTGTGCTGTTGCGGGTTGCTGTGCCTCGAAGGCATAGAGCGCGCCGAGTGCGGTTGCCGGTTCCGAGAAGAGTTCATCGGCTGTCTGAAGGAGTGTCTTCACCTGCGGGATTTCCGCTTCAGAGACAACGGTATCAAGTCCGTTAGCGAAATCAGCCCACATATCAATGTGTTCTGTCTCTTCTGCTGCGATTTCGGGATCGTTGATTGTTTCCCATCCGTTTGGTATCGTAGCGATAAAGGCACCGTATTCACTGGCATAAGTGCGTAGTACTTCGACCGGCAATTCGCCAGCACTCCACGCTTGGTAAAATGGATGGTTGAGTAAGTTGTAATCTGCGATTTTGTTATCTAACGCTTGTTTAAAATCCATTAAACTGGTTACTCCATTTCTTTTTTGTAAATAAAATTCAACGACACGGCGTTGCTTCAACTGAAAAACGCCATTTGTGCTATGTCTTTAATATAGCATATCGTATGCATCGGTGTCAAGAAAGGTTATCAATTTTTCCAGAAGCAGTCAGCCATCAATGACGAAGAAAATGGTTTCCGTCAGTGGGTGTCGCGACCGAAAGGTCGCCCCTACAAGAGAGAAAAATCGTTTGAATTAAAGGAGAAATTTGTTATAATAGTGTAGGATGATTGAAAGTATTGTTTGTTAGAGAGGTAGCATGCTATGACTGAAGAACAGAAATTTATCTTCGATCTCAAGGGTTACCTGTTAATCCCTGAAGTTTTGACAGCTTCGGAAATTACAGCACTGAAAACACAAATTGAGACGATCCGTACTGACCCCGAATCTTTGCCACCACATGAACGGCGGTTTCCGGGGGGGACTGCCTCATTTTTAATTGACCATCCCGCCGTAATTGATATTCTCCGTGAGATTCTCGGGGAAATTCGGATGGAGTCGAGTTGGTTCACGTATCGTGAAGTAGGCAATGGTGGCCCTCCGCCACACGGCGGTGTACGAAATGTAAATCCGAACTTCAACTACCAATGCCACGACGGCAAAATATACTCTGCCCTCACGCGAGTTGTTTTTGAACTGAACGAAGTCGAAGCAGGTGAAGGTGGCACGCTATTCTTGCCAGGAAGTCATAAAGCGAACTTCCGAATCCCTGAAACGCACCGACAGACAGATTCACCGCTCTTTGAGACCTACAGTTGCCCACCGGGTTCTGTGATTATCTTCACAGAAAACCTTTGTCATTCGGGAGTGGCGTGGAAAAATCCGGATCGCCCGCGGATTGCCATCTTCAATTGCTATAATTTCGTTGGGTGTCAATTTCACAAGCCATCTGTACCGAAGCACATAATTGAGGGGTTGCCTCCTGAAAAACAGGCATACTTCCGTAATGTCTGGGTTTGGGGACAAGGCGGTCCCGACAACGGCAAAAATCTACGGTACGAGGGGTAATGCGTGTTAGGGGAAGAATGCGTTTTAGGGTAAGGGCGGATCGGTGACAATACGGACATCACGCATGGCTTTTAGAACGCACACGCCTTCTGCATCACTGACTCATGCGGCAAGATTAGACGCGTCGCGAAACGTCGCAAAGTGGCGATGGACACTATTCGGAGTGATTCTCAGTATTGTGCCTATCATCAACATTGTCCTGATCGGCATAAGCACTATTGTCCTGAGTGTCTTAACACCGACGATTGACTTGTCCGCGCCTCAGCGACAAGCCCTTTATTTTCAAAATCCGGCGTGTTATACGGTGGAATATCGGCGCACAGCAAAGCGGTTACGGTGCATGCAGACTTTTTATGGATGGCTTACCGGGGTCATTATTTTAAATCTCTTTTAGAGCAAGGATAAGGAGCAGATGCAAGATAAACCGACACCTTATACAGGATTAGAAGACCAACTTATCTTGCGGGACCACCTCGCGGCAGACCGAACTATTCTTGCCAATGAGCGTACTTTCCTCGCCTATATTCGCACGGCACTAACACTGTTTGTCGCAGGTTTATCCTTTGTGCACTTCAAAGACATCTTTAGCTCACAGGTCGCTATCTTTAGCTCACATGTCATTGAGGCCATCGGCATCATCTTTATTTTACTCGGTATTGCTACCTTCTTTGTTGGGCTTGTAAGATACAAACGGATGCAGAGACTAATTCAGAAAATTAAACAAGAAGAATTAAACGAGTTAGGAGAAAAAGATTCGTCATGAGAATAAGAGAAGTCGTTGTAACTGGTCAAAACCAAGTTGAACTGCAGACTGCCGACATAGATGCGCCGGTGCTCGCTGCCAACGAGTTGCTGATAGACACAGAATACACCTTTATCAGTAGTGGAACAGAACTCGCGAACTATACTGGGAGAGAGCCGAAAGTTTTTCAGAAGGGGTCATGGTGCGAATATCCGTGGCGTTCTGGCTATGCGAATGTCGGCATTGTACGTGACGTAGGTGCCGATGTTACCCGTGCAGCTCCGGGTGACCGAGTTTTCACATACGGACGGCACGCCTCAGCGATTCGTTACACACAAGATCGGTTAGTCACACCTGTCAGAGAAGCAGTAGATCCCGCTGTGGTTGCGGCTTCCCGAATGGCAGGCGTTGCGATGACCGCGATTGTTGTGGGGGAAATCGGCACGAACCCGTGGGTTGTTGTTTTTGGGTTAGGACTTGTTGGGAATCTGGCATCACAGATGTTTCAGATTCATGGATGTCGCGTCATCGGTGTGGATCCGGTAGCAGAGCGGCGGAAACTTGCCGAGCGGTGCGGGATTGAACATACTGTCGGCGGCAGTGCCGACGCAGCACAAGAGGAGATTCAGGAGATTACCGGCGGCGAACTCGGCAACATCACAGTCGATGCGGTCGGGCATAGTAGTGTCGTTATGCAGGCACTCCGTGCGACTGCCAATCACGGGCAACTTATCATTCTCGGTTCACCACGCGTCTCAGTCCAAGGAGACCTGACCGATTTACTGTCTGAAACGCATCTACGATGGATTACCATCCGTGGCGCATTAGAATGGTGCGTCCCGATGTATCCAGACATCGGGAACCGCACTTCCCAATTCGGTAAACAGCAAACTATCTTTGACTGGATGGCGCGCGGGCAGCTACACGTTGAACCGTTAATCTCGCATCGCCTCAAACCGGAGCAGATTAAGCAGGCTTACGACGGCCTCCTCAACGAACCGAATCTGTATACAGGGGTCGTTCTGGATTGGACTGCTGCCTAATTTGATAAGAGAAGATATTATGGAAAAAACAGACTTGTTTCAAAATTGCATCGAATCTGAATTGCCACCGGGACTCAAATTGAGGCTCGATAAAGGTGAAGTGACGGACATCACATTCTCGCCAGATGGCACACGGCTCGCTGCAGGTGGTAATGGACGTATCTGGATATATGATACTGATAGTGGCGCGCAATTTGCAATGCTCTCAGGCTATACGGAACGCGTGCGCGCAGTGGCATTCGCGCCTGATAACTCGCTACTTGCAAGTGGCAGTGAAGACAATACACTTCGCCTGTGGGATACTGCGACTGCTCGTGAGACATTGACACTCGCTGGAGATTCCAATTTAGTTCAGGCCTTGGCATCTTCATCACCGGATGGTGTTCCACTACCTGGGTGGGATCCCCGGACAGAACGGTTGCTTGCCAGTGCTACTGAAGCCCCAGGACGGATTCGGAGTTTGGCATTCTCACCGGAGGGCACAACCCTTGCAAGCGGAAGTGCGGATGGCAAGATTCGCTTCTGGGAAGTTGAAACGGGTAGGTCCCTATCATCCTTCTCAGCGCATGACGGACTCGTTTTGGCTCTGGCGTTTTCGCCACACGGTAAGGTGCTGGCAAGTGGAGGCTCAGACACTCTCGTTCGCTTGTGGGATGTGGATAGCGAGCGTCTGCTATCTATCTTAAGGGGACATACCGATTCGGTCGATACTGTCGCATTTTCTCGCGATGGTGAACTGCTTGTAAGTGGTGGCAGAGATCGACATATTCAGTTATGGGATGTAAGCACCGATGACCTCTTGTCAACGCTTTCGATACACAGAGTCCCCATTTGGGAATTAGCGTTTTCTGCGGATGGGCACAAGCTTGTGTGCGCGAACCGAGATGGAACCCTTCATCTATGGAATTAAAGATTAAGGTTCCGAACAAAATGTTTTCAGCAATGCGGATGCATCGCTTTTTCATTATTGTTCTCCTATTGACAGTCCTGCTGCCTCCATCAACCTTTTTCGCCCAAGATGATTCGCCCTGGGTACTTCCTGAAGGTGCTACAGGGCACTTTGGAAAAGGCGAGATAGTTGATTTCACGTTTTCGCCAGACGGTAGGTGGTTAGCTACCTGCACTACCAACGAAATTAGCATCTACAATACCGATACCGGGGAGGAGAACACCTCTTTCAATACCGCAGTTGATGAATTGATGTTCTCACTCGATGGGAGTCTCATTGTCGGTCAAGGCGCGAAGTATAATGAAGGGGTCGAAGTGTGGGATGTGATGATTGGTCGGCACCTGTTCGCTGTTCAAGATGGCGTTATGGTTGGCTTCCTGCCGCATAGAGACGCAGTTGCGATTGTGGATATACGAGAAAGGTTGGGATTCTGGGATGTCAGAACCGGGGACAAGCTAATGACTTTCACAGGGACGAAATGGAAAATGCCGGTCTTTTCACATGATAAGTCCCTCCTTGCCAATGTGATAAACGCGAAGATTGAGGTACGGGACGCAAGTACAGGCCAGCTTATCTCGATCACGAGAGAGGATACAGCCCCCGTTAAAGGCTTGCTATTTTCGCGAGATGGTAAAACCTTTATGAGTGGGCATTCCGACGGCATGATTTATCAGTGGGTTACTGCCGGCGGCAATTGGTTAGCAACTTTCACGGAAGATGCTACGGATAGGAAACGCCCGCCCGGTCTGTCAAATGCGGCTAAGAGAGAATTCCGGGGTTTCAGACCGGATGAGGAGTATATTGACACCATAGCACTATCGTCAAGTGGGAAAACCTTGGCAAGCGCAAGTCACATAGATCATCATAGAATAATTCGGTTGTGGCATTTGGAAACAGGACGCGTCCTGCTAACCCTCACCAATCTTACTACGTCTGTGTTCTCGCCAGACGGTTCGATGCTCGCTACCACAAATGATCGCAAGACAATTCAGTTATGGGATATGAACACCGGAACATCTCTGTCAACTTTCAGTGTGAAAGGCGGTATCTCCCGGCTTGTTTTCTCACCAGACAGAAAAACGCTTGCCGTTGAAGGGCAGGATGCCAGCCTACGCCTATGGGATATACCGACCAGGGATCTGCACACTACGATTACCGGATACATGAACAGTGTTGGGGCTTTGGCATATTCTCCGGATGGTACCATGCTGGCAAGTGGACATTGGGGCGGCGAGATTCGGGTGTGGAATACCATTACTGGGACCTATTTGTCTATACTTACAGAAAATAAAAACGACGCACTGAAGGCGTTGGCATTCTCGCAAAATGGAAAAATTCTGGCAAGCAGCGGATGGCCGGACATCGTTCAACTCTGGGATGTCAACACAGGTAGGCAGTTGTCCGCTACAGAAGCAGACTTATCTACTTTCAAGAAACTCTTTCCGTCACGGGATTTTAGTGAGGCACTTTCCCAAGATGGCAGCACGCTGGCAAGGATGTGGGGAGACATGGGAACCCGAATCTCTCTCATAGATGTTGCTACTGGACACCAATTTCTCCTTACAGATCAAGCCGAGAGCGTTAGTGCTTTGACGTTTTCGCCAGATGGCAGGACATTGGCGAGTGGAAGTGGCTTCGGCACGATACTCTTCTGGGATCTGACTGCTGAACGAACTGCTGCTTGTGAGTAAACTATCTCGTGATAGACCCAAGCCTAAAGACTTCGGAAACCTCTGCAATACTTGAAAACAGAGGATGAAAGGAGATGTAACAGTGATTGGTATTTCTTATCATGCGGGTGGGATGAAGGACATTCCACTAAACGAAGTTATCACAATTCTCGCTGATGCTGGCTACGATGCGATTGAGATGATGTGTGGACCAGAGGCACATATCCCCTCCGGCGAAGTCACCGACAGTTTGCTCAGAGAAGTTAAAACGATGGTAACCGATAGCGGTTTAAAGGTCTCTGTTATTAATCCGTTTACTGGCGGCGGTCTATACCAACTGGCAGTGGAGGATCAACAGGGAGCAGTTGACCATTACGCGCTGCTTCAAGATGTAGCAGTCGCACTTGGTGCAGGGGGTGTTAACTTTCTCACGGGGTATGGCGGTGATAAAGGCGACGCGTTCGCTTGGCGACTCCTTGTTGATGTGCTGAAACCGATCTGTCGTCGTGCGGAAGAACTGGGTATCACAATGAACATCCACAACCACGAAGCGACAACCATTGATGCGTCTGCAAAAGTTACACTTCTGATTGAACACGTGGGATCCGACGCGCTGAAGTCGCTTAACGACATCACGAATTTCTATCATCTCGGTGAGGACATCGCTGAGGTTACGGAAAAATTGGGACCGCTAACGGCGCATTGCCATGTAAAAGGCGTGACAGGCATGTATCCCTACAGCACCTTTCTGATTCCCGGTGAAGAAGGAGATGAATTGGATTTTCGGACCTTCGCGGCGAGTTTAGGGAAAGTGGGATATGATAAATATATCTCGGTGGAGACGTTTCCGCACATGCGGATGGAAAAAGCGCAAATTGCGCACGATATGATGGCGGAAACATTGAAGGAATTGGAATTACGATAAGGGAAAGAGTAGAAGGTTGGAAGATTGGAAGGATGAGTCTTCCACGCTTCCACCCTTCCACTCTTTTTTCGGTTGACGGATAAGTGCTACGAGAGCTCCCTGTCTAACGCCTTGATGCCGGGCCAATCCCGCCACATGTCCTCGTTAGGCGGCTCCTCTTGCGTCCGTTCCAATTCTGTCTTTCGGAAATCGTATAGCACCGCCTGCCGGATCTGCTGTGAGTAGTTATGTCCAGCAGCGTGTCCGATGCGATGATGCCAGAAAACAATATCCCCTGCGTTGCCACAGCATTCAATCCCTGGACCTCTGCTGATGCGCTCGCGGTCAACAT
Source organism: Candidatus Poribacteria bacterium (assembly GCA_009843785.1). Taxonomy (GTDB): domain Bacteria; phylum Poribacteria; class WGA-4E; order WGA-4E; family WGA-3G; genus WGA-3G. The sequence goes on from VYCT01000238.1 coordinate 10,018, forward strand.
CATATTGCGGCATCGGTTCGTTTTTATATTGGGAATAGTAATCGTAATAGAAGACCTGATGGCTCCCGGGCCAGACAGTAAACCCACCGCCCTCCGGGGGTACATCGTCAATATAACCGACCGCTCCGAGATGAAATGGATGCGCGTCCACATGACACCCGATAGATTTTTTAGGGACATCGCCGTAAGGTAGCGTGCAGTAAATACCTCGAACACGGTCTGGTTGTACGAGGTTCCCTTCACCTAAAAGCTGCTCCGCCATTCCCCAGACGTTCGGATCGGTGGCAAGGAGTTGAACCATCCAACCCTCTCCACCCGGCTCACGGAAGTTCCAGCGGAAACCGCGTCGATTATTGTTTTTGTCAACGTTTTCCTCTTCAGGGGTGAAGGGGCCTATCCAAGTTTCGGGATCCTCACGTTTACGGCCTTCGGGCGCGCCGTCCCAGAGCCTTGTCCGTGCCCGTTCCATTAATTCTGGATCAAGGACGTTCCGTTTGACCAAGTATCCTTCAGTTTTGAAAAATTCGATGTCTTTCCGTGTAAGTTCAACCATGGTTTTATCCCCTTTTCTGTTAAAAGTTGCACCGAGTGTACTAACGGAAATATTACTGAACGTTCCCATCACTTCTAACCGTATCTAAGTATTTTAAGAAATTGTAACGATTATTTCAAGGAAAAGTAACAAATTTTTCACATACGGCACTTTTTCACCCGTAAACCCGCTTCTGACCATATCGGTTGCCTCTTTTGTAGCATAGACTGTTAGTCTGTGTTCCGGTACCCCGCAATATTTTCGCATCGCACCTAAATTTTATTTTTCTTGACAAAAGCCACCAAATATAGCATACTACTAACGTGAGTTTGAAAAAAGTTTATCCGTTAGAAAAGCACGGGTAAGTCGTTGCTTCCTTGAAGTTCCAATATGTTCACCGAGGGCTTGCTCTCCAGAAGTTGATACGCAATCAACGCAGAAATAAGGTTGACTTGAAAGTTCGCGAAACTTCTATGACGACTGTGTTCAAGCACCGTCTGCGTTTTCAACTCCTTGATCACCGATTCTATAATCGACCGTTTCTGCAATAGCACCTCATCGGAAACGGATAACTCCAGCGGTTTCATGTTCTTACGGACTTTATAGCACAAGTTGATACCTTGTTCCTTGAGAAACGCACGGAGGTCTTTCGAGATATACCCTTTATCGCCATAAAGGGTGCCGAACAGGCTATCCGGCGACAACTCCGAGAGAGGTTGACGATCATCCGTATGCCCCGAAGACACTTGAAAACCTAAGAGATCCCCTTTCTCATTCATGATGAGGTGGAGTTTAAAACCATAGAACCATCCCATTGACGTCTTCGAGCGTCCGGCATGTTCAGCGAAAACGCGATGTGAGGAGATACGCTTATTATCGCAAACCCGCAAACGGGTCGAATCCACGAAGGAGACACCGCTACATTCACCGAGCTGAGCATGAAGATAAAGCGTCAAGAGCATCAACACCTCTTTCTTGAGTTGAACGCACCGAGAATAACTCACTCAATGCGGAAACTCCGCACACCAATAGACACAAACATGTTTGTTGTAAAAGTGTTTAAACGTCCGATAGTTGCTTTGGTGGAAGGCAATAAGGATCGTCATCACTTCGCTCGGATGCAGCTGCCGAGGGTGTCCACGTGTTTCCGGTGTTGGCGTCTCCGGTAGACAATGTGTTGCCTTCCATTTCTCGTAAAGCAGAAAAAAGTCGTCAATATTACAAAAAAGTGTTAGAATACCCATCAGAGAACTCCTTTTGGAAAATAGAGATTGTTTCATTATACCAAAAGGGTTCTCTTTATTCAAAAACTTTCAAATATTTATCAAACTCACGTTAGTATAAAGG
>VYCT01000238.1:11906-28283 GCA_009843785.1 Candidatus Poribacteria bacterium
GTATAAAGGAGTCAAAAAATGTCTCGTTACATTTTTTCGGATCGTTTTTTGGTAGGTGTTTTCTTTTTTCTGATGTTCTCTGTTTTGTTTTTCCGAAGCCATAGCATTGCGGAAACAGGCATTGATACCGCCGTTGCCGAAGCGGAGAAACTTATTCTCTCTGAAAAGTATTATGAGGCGATTCTCGCCCTGGAAACATTCTTGATGAGCAAAGAGAAAAGCAAAGCACAAGAAGAAGCACTTTGGCTGGCGCATCAACTCAGTGAGAAAGTAGTGGAAAAGGTTGAAGAGGAGCAGCATGAACTTTATCAGCGGCGCTCTGAATATCAAACGCAAGCGGAACAGGAAAGCATGACAGAAGTTATAACGGTCTGGTGGGACGCAACTTCGGAAAAGATGCGCGTTTTAAATCGACTCGGTGCTGACGCTGGTTACTGGGCAGATCCAATCAGTTCGTTTTACTATAATGAAGGTTTCTTGCAACAACTCATAGATCGCTATCCAGAGTCCCCGAAACGTGCGGTGGCGGAATACTACCTTATCTTCGACTGGCTGGGTTCCCCACGCCCCGAAACGCTTTCTCTGACGCTTTCTGCACTCCACGCATATATCGAGAAATACGAAAAAACAGGACGCGCCGAAGTCTACAAAGCCTATCTCGATATAGCACACATCCATCACGGGCTTTGGGCAGTCATGACGTTTGAAGGCCGCGACGGTGGAATGGCTTCGAGGCTTAAAGACGACACCAAAAGTACTGAAGCACATAAAACTGAGGCATTGAAGTATTACCTGAAATATCATCTGAACTCTCACGGGCTACCGGAAGATGAAGGTTATGAACTTCTAAAAAACGAAGAAGAATTTGGTTGGTCCTACATCATTTATGGCATCTGCTAAGAAGGCAAAAGCATTAGTTGACCGTCTGATAGGGTTCCGGTTGCTGCTCTATATTTGTCAAATATGGAGCGAGCAACGGCGTGAGTTAGAAAGGTCGCGTATTCCGAAAAGCAATAAACACACCTAAGGGAAACATAATGCAACACCTTTTTGAAAAACTACGTGAGGACACACTGAAATGGCGCAAAGACGGATACCCCTGCCAAGATTACCCACTTATCGGAGAAGTCCTACGCTACCAATTTGAAGGCGAAACAGATGATCGTGTCCACCTCAAATACCTCCGCGAACCGCAATTTCAATCGCTGGAACTTTACTGGTATCTAAGGTTAGTCCTGAAAACCCCACATATTGTAAACCTCTACAGACATTACTACGACACCGGCGATATACGCGATTTCTGTGAAGCTTTCGGAATTCCACTCACGCCAAACGATCTGATATACATTACGAATGTTGATGCAGTTATTAATTTGGTGGAAAACAACCCAGATTTTGTTAAACTGAAACAAATTGATCCGGTTTACGAGGCTGTAACACTCCCGTATCCGAGTTATATCTTCGCGCTTGCAATGGGCACCGGCAAGACGGTTCTTATCGGCACTATTATTGCAACCGAATTCGCGATGTCACTTCGCTATCCAGAGGGCCCTGAAAGCCCGCACTCGGCGGGCGAGACTCACTTTATGAAAAACGCCCTTGTCTTTGCCCCCGGCACAACTATTATTGAGAGCCTCCGTGAAATCAGCGATATTCCCTTTGATCATATCCTACCGCCCAGCCTACACCGTGATTTTCTCGCCAACCTTAAAATCACCTATCCACAGACCGGAGCAAAAGAAATCCAAGTCCAAACCGGCAGTACTTACAACGTCATCGTCACAAACACTGAGAAAATCGCACTGCGGGCAAACGTCAAAAAGCGAAGCAATCAGACAGAAATTGCGTTCGAGGAGAAGAAGGAGCAAGCAGAGTTAGAGGCAAACCTCCGACTTCAAAAAATCACAAGCCTACCAAGTTTAGGTGTGTTCTCGGACGAAGCACATCATACTTACGGAAACAAAATAGACGCAGAACTTAAGCGGGTGCGTGAAACGGTTAACTACATACATGAGAAAACGCCTCTCGTAGCCGTTATCAATACCACCGGCACGCCTTACGCCAAGCGGCAGATGCTCAGAGAAGTCGTTGCATGGTACAGCCTCGGCGAAGGAATTAAGGACAACATCCTCAAAAGTCTTCACAACGGCATTGTTCAGTACCCTATCGGAACGATTCCTGACCAAGACGTGATCCGTAACGTTATCAACGACTTTTTTGACAACTACCGTGATGTAGCATTGCCCGATGGTGCAAAAGCGAAAATCGCCTTTTACTTCAAGACACAAGAGCATTTGGATACCTCTCATAAGCACATTCAGAACGCGCTCACAGAAATCGGAGAGAGTACCACACAGATACTCGTTAATACCCAAAAATCCAGTCAAACCGAGATTGATGAGTTCAAGCGACTGAACGACTCTGACAGTCAGAAACGTATCATTCTCCTTATTGGCAAAGGGACAGAGGGATGGAATTGTCCAAGTCTATTCGCTTGCGCGCTTATCAAAGAACAAACAACGAGTAGCAACTTTATCTTGCAAGCCTCAACCCGATGTCTCCGTCAGGTGAAAGGCAACACGCACACTGCGAAAATCTTTTTAGATACCAAAAACAGTACGATTTTAGATAAAGAATTGCAGGCAAACTTCGGTACGACACTCGGCGAACTCCGCACGCAAGACGCGGAAACGGAAGAGGTTGCACTCCGCATTCGCAAAATCGATTTACCTAAATTACAAATTATGCAATTAGTACGTCGCGTTGTCCCACTGGAAAATACGCCTAAAGATATTCAGTTGCGTATCCCTACAGACATTAGGGAGGCATCACCTACTTTTCGCAGCATTCTGACTCCTGACTTTACGCAGCGGAGTACTTCGCCGCTGACGGCGTTAGGCGCGCAGGACGAAGTTGAGATAACGAATCAGACAACGGATTGCTATACACTCGCGAGACGACTCGCAACAAACTATCACCTCTCTATGATGGAAACCCTCAAGAGCCTTAAAAAATTGTATCCAGAGGGGCAAATCCCATACAAACACTTCGATCCGCTATGTAAACAAGTCGAAGACCAACAGCAAGATTACGAAGTGATTGAGGAACATATTGCAGAACACCTCGCGCTGATCCGTATCCACGATGATGATGGCAATTTACTTTTTGAAAAAGATGATACCGACGGCTCCTACGTTCACAAGGTACGTCTCCGTAAGAGTAAGGCTGACCTGCTGCTCAGCGAAGATGACTTAGATGACGACCATGATGTGAGTTATCATTATACGCCCTATGATTTTGATAGCGGCCCGGAGCAGCACTTCTTTAAAACGATTTTATCAACCTTGAACCAATCCATTTCAGATGTTGAAGTCCTTCTATTTACCGGAAGTTTAACGAATACCAAGAAAACCGATTTCCATTTTGAATACAAAGGCACTGATAACAATTATCACCGCTATTTTCCCGATTTTGTGATTGTCAAGAACACAGGAGAATTCTACATCGTTGAGATTAAGTCCGAAAACGAACGCGGCCACCCGGATGTAGTGGCAAAAAAGAAGGCAGTCCAACGTCTCGCAAAATTGCAACCGGAGGCCCATTTTGAGTATAAAGTCATTTATACAAAGGACGCTTTCCTCCAAGAAAATTTAGACGAAATGCAGAAAATCCGAGAATGGATTTATGCCAAACGATGAGAGAAAATCCTTGCCAGATCCGCAGAAATACGCTATACTTAAAATATGCAAATCCACCCCAGAGAAATACGCATTTATACCACGCCAAACGGACGTGCACCCTACCGACACTGGTACACACGGATTAAAGATGAAAAATTGAGGACAATCGTCTCTACCAGACTTACCCGCTTAGAAACTGGGAACCTTGGCGATTTCAAACGGTTGAATCAGGATTTATACGAATTGAGGATACATTATGGACCCGGATACCGAATTTACTTCGGCAGCTTTCAAAATACCGTTGTTATTCTACTATGTGCTGGAACAAAAGGCACCCAACGACGAGACATCACCAGAGCACAAAACTATTGGAACGACTTTATTCAGCAAACAAAGGAGCAGTCGCAATGAGCATAGACACGAAACTCCAACAGTGCACAATCCCTTTTAAAGACTTTCTGCTAAAAGACCTCGCCGAACCTGAATTCGCAAAAGGGTATTTGGAGACAGCACTCCAAGATTTCTATGTAGATGGTAATCTCGAAATAATGGTGCTTGTGATTAAAAATATTGCACAAGCACAAGGCGGTACTGAAAACCTTACAAAGTGGACGCGCCTCAGCACGCACGCACTCACCTATCTTTTACAACCTGAGGACTCACTGCAATGGGACAAAGTGCTGGACATTCTCTCCACATTAAAAGATGCCCACCACTCAAAACATAGTGTTATGGAGGAACAATCGTGAACAAACCCTTAAAAGCATTTATTTCCTATTCACATGAAAATAAATCAGAAAAGGACAGATTGATAAAGTTTCTTGCTGTAATGGAGCAGCAAAACGAGTTAAAGACTTGGCACGATGAAGACATCGTCGCGGGTGAGCCTGCACGTCAGGAGGACATCCTCAAAGAAGTTGCTGATTCAGACTTACTCCTTTTTCTTATCTCCGCTGATAGTCTTGCATCTGAAGGCTGCAAAAAGGAATTAGAAGAAGCATTAGAAAGGGGCATAACGGTTATCTCCATCGTGTTGGAGTATTGCGATTGGCCAAGTCATCAACTCAGTGATTTTGAAGTTCTGCCACACAAGGGTAAATCTCTAACTAAATGGGATGATAAGAGCGAAGGTTGGCAAAATGTAGTGGATGGAATTCGAAAAGCCGTTCATAAGAAGCGTACTCAAATGGATTCGTCGTCCGAAAAATCTAAAGAAGAACTTCAGGCTGAATTGGTTCTCCAAGCAGGTAACATCCAACTAATACTTGGAAAGTTAGACACGGCGATCGCGGAATACTCAGATGCAATAAAACTTAATCCGAGTTTTGCTGGTGCTTACAATAACCGCGGTGTTGCTTATGCTGAAAAGGATGAGATTGATCTTGCGTTCAAAGACTATAATAATGCGATAAGACTGGATACAGAAGGCGACGCTGCTTATGCTAATCGTGGAAATCTCTATGGTATCAAAGGTGATTTTGACCGTGCCATAGAGGATTGTACAACCGCGATAAAACTGGATCCGAAATGTCCCACGGGATATGTCAATCGTGGCGTTACTTACGCCGATAAAGGGCAAATTGATCGGGCAATCGAAGACTATAACAACGCAATAAAACTTGAGTTCATGACTGACTCTGACCTTGCCAAGGTACATTACAACCTTGGGAATGCATATAAAGAAAAAGGCGATTTAGATCAAGCAATAAAGGGTTATACCCAAGCGATACAACTTAAACGCGATTTTGTTGAGGCTTACAACCGGCGCTGCGAAATGTACCATATCAAAGGCAAATTTGATCTTTCCATAGTAGACTGTACGATGACAATTGAACTAGACCCCGGACATGCTGAGTACTATTACAATCGCGCCATCGCATATAACAGTAAGGGCAAGTTTGACGAGGCTATCAAGGACTTTAACAAAGCAATAGAATTGAATCCAGATGATGCCGAAGCGTATAATAAACGAGGAAATGCTTATGTCAGTAAAGGCGAATTTGATAAGAGCATCCAAGACTACACAAAGGCAATACAGCTAAATCCAAATAATGCTGACCTTTATAATAAACGGGGAATTTCGCATGGTCATAAGAGCGATCTTGATCGTGCTATCAAGGACTTTAACAAAGCCATAGAAATCGATCCGGACGATGTCCCTGCTTATTGCAATAGAGGGAATACTTACCTCCATAAAGGTGATCTTGATCGTGCTATCGCGGACTATAGTATGGCAATAGAAATTGATTCCAATTGTGCTGCAGCCTATTACAATCGCAGCAAGGCGTGGTTACGCCTCGGAGAACGTGAGAAAGCTGAATCAGACTTGGAGACTGCCAGGAACATGGGGATAGAACGGGGAATTCTAAAGGTTGTCAGGAAGTATGTTGAATCAAATTAGTCATTGATGATAACAAAAAATAAAATTGACAATATCAGAAGATTGGGAGAAACTTCTACAAGTGATGAACAGGGTCCATCAACAAAATAGAGATCAGCGAAGAAGAAGTCTATCAAGATGTCCAGCGCGATGTTGCTGAACTTCGACAGGAAGATTACGAAAGGAAACACAATGAAAATAAAGCCAGTTAAAGGCAGACCGATGCTGCACTGGGTAGGCAAACGCCCAATTGACACAATAAGCAACTATCCTGCCCAATTGATAGATACCTATAATGTTGAAAACCCCGAAAAAGAACCGACCTATGACAAATTTAAAGACGGCCCTAACCTCCTTTTTCACGGTGATAACAAAGAGATTCTCTCCACACTGCTGGTGCACGGTTTTCGTGGCAAAATAGACCTCATTTACATCGATCCACCCTTTGCAAGCGGTGCAGACTATGTACGGAAAGTGGCATTACGCGGGAAAAAAGAAGATTTGGAGGCTGAGGGACATTCGGTTATTGAGCAAACACAATACACCGATATCTGGGCAAATGACAACTATCTTCAATTCATGTATGAACGGTTGATTTTGATGCGGGAATTGTTATCAGATAATGGGTCAATCTACGTGCATTGTGACTGGCGAATGAATAGTTATCTCCGCCTTGCAATGGACGAAATTTTTGGGAAAAGCAATTTTCTTAACCTTGTGACATGGCGCCGACAAATTGTCAGAGGAATGAAAACTCATGCCGAGTTCATGCCGTTTAGTTCCGATTATATTTACCTTTACGCAAAAGATAAGAACAACGCAATTTGGAACAAAATCGAAAAAGTTAATACAATCTCATTGGAAGAAGCCAAGCGAAAATACAAAAAAGATGATAAAGGTTTCTTCCGCACTTCCGACCGCGGGGCATACTCTGACGAAAGCATCATAAAACTCCATCAAGAAGGGCGTATCCATGTTTCGCACGGTGGAAAACTTTTAATTAAAGATGGCAAAGTGTCGGTGACAGCAGGTAAAATTGCCATCAAGTATTACCGAGAAACTGTTGGTAATAAAGTTATTGAAAAAACAGTTGCTGATAATATATGGGATGACATTCCTGGGTTAGGTATTACCCCTCAGGAATATCTTTGTTACCCTACCCAGAAACCTGAAGCACTCATAAAACGTATCATCAAAGCCTCAAGTGACGAAAATTCCATCATTCTTGACTGCTTTGCAGGAAGTGGTACCACCGCTGCCGTAGCCGAAAAACTCGGCAGACGTTGGATCGCTGCAGACATCAACAAAGGTGCAATCCAAACAACAATCAAAAGACTACAGAAACTACCCGATACGCAGCGCGGGATTGCCCACTATCGTGTCAATAACTACGAGGCAAGTACCGATTTGGAGCGAAGGGATATTGTCATCAAAAAATATGGCGTACAAACGGATAGGCAAGAGGCGTTTTTCGATGGTACCCTCGACGGGACACTCGTCAAAATCATTAACCTTACGAAACCGCTCACGCCATTAGATATTCAAACGATAAAAGACGAACTTGAGAATCGTCCGGAGGAGTCGCGCAACATCACTGTATTTTGCTACGGGACCAATAGTAACATTCAGGCGGAACTCAAGGCGGAAAACAGACGGCGCGCGGTAAACAAAATCTTTGTCCGGGACATCGGCAGCGAGGGAATTACTACATTTGAGCCAGCATCAGCAGAGGTTAATTTTGAGAGAGGTGGAGATAGTGTCACAGTTACCATCGCAGATTATATAAGTCCAACCATCTTAGCACGGATGGACATAGACCGCACCATTTTTGACGAGCAAATCGACGACTTCCGCGCACAGATTGATTGCGTCCTGATTGATACTGACTACACCGGAGAGCATTTCAAAATTGTTGAAAGCGACGTTCCGAAGAAAAAGGAAGATTTTGTTGACGGAGAATACACAGTATCATTGCCGCGTCCAGATGCCTCTGTTGCCGTAAAAATTATCGACATGCTCGGTGAAGAAACGGTTGTCACAGAACAAGGATAGTACTGTAGCATAGACTGTCCCGGTTTTCAAGCATCTCTGATTTTTTTGACTGTTCCTTACACAAACGCAACTTACAGCAAAGTAAACGCCACTGGCTCAGGAAGCAGGCCCGTAGGATTTATAGTAGATCCCGTAATTATTTGCACACATAGGGAACCGTAGGGGTTGGGTTACCCAACCCTTACCCTAAGCCTCGTAGGGGCGCAATGTCTAAGGTATAAAACACAAATGACACTTGAAAAGCATATTGGCGATATACGCAATCAATTAAAAGAAGGCGCATATATAAACGAAATAGACATTTCTAATCGGATCCTGATGAGACTGCTTAAGAAACTCGGATGGCCAATTTTTGACGCATGGACGGTCATCTTTGAATATGCAGTAAGTAATCAGAATAATCAGAAAATAGACTTGGTGTTATGTAAGGAGCGAGCAACCCCAATTATCTTTATTGAGATAAAGATGTTTGAATATCTTTTGGATAAGAGTGAAAAGAAAAACGCTAAAAAACAATTGTTTCAATATATTTCTCAATTTCAAAACAATTCCAACGAAGAGATTCCGATCGCAATACTCACCGATGGACAGAAATGGCTTTTCTTTCATCCAACCAAAGAAAAAAAATGGATAGAAAACCCGACGCGTGAACTGGACCTTATAGAAAACGAAATTGAAGAAAGTGCTTATTATCTAAATAGGTATTTGAACTACCAATCGATATGTAATGGCAAAGCTATTGAAGCGATTAAAGGTGACACGCCGACGCAAGAAGATAGTCCAACTTTCAGCCGGCGGCTTCGCGTTACTATGCCTAATGGAGATGTTATTGATTGTCCAAATCCAAAAGATACCTTCAACAAGGTAATTGAACGATTACAGGTTAAAGATGAAGAACTAACATTTAAGAAAGAACAACAACCTCTTATATGGGAGATAAGAAAAAACCTCGTTAGAATTGGAAGGATGAAAAGCGTTCCTTTGAAAGTAGAACGGTTAAAAAGCACGGAAGAATAGCCAAGCAGTGTCCACAATCGAAATTATAGTAGGACCCGAAAATAATCGAAAGGATTTGAGAATGTCTGACAAAATCAAACAAAACCCTCCGTCAACTATCGCAGATGAAACTAATTCTGCTATAGACGTTGTCACTGATCTTGTATCAGATTCAACCATTCCTGCCCCAATCAGGGTCTGATTTATCGGAGTTGAAAACCCTCCTACCGCTCTTGTAGGAAGATTTGGTCAGCACGAAAAAATCCGCGTAATCCGTGATTCAGAAAAATAAAAGATGAAATGCTATAGTCGAAGAAGGATTCTGTGGTCAATATCGGCATCAATTATCATGCCAATCATTGTTGGTGGCTTATATGGATCGGCAACTCTTCAAGGTACTGAAGAATTATTTCTTCCCTTTCTTATAGGAGGGGTTGTCTTGCTTGGCATTCTATTGCCCAAAATCTGGTGGAATTTTTTTCTGGATCGCATTCGTGAAATCGCCAAAGCCATCAAAGACCCCTGACAAATATTTACGCATCCCATCCCACACAGGCAACCAAATATTTGACAATGCCTATTGGATATGTTATGCTATAAGTTACCAATCCATAGACGTGGGGGGTAGCATGCGGACAGACACACAAGACATAACGGCAGAAATACGGGATCTCTTTGATACAAAGGTCGGGCATTTCGCCGATAAAAGCGCGAGATGGTTGTTCAGAATTTTTCGGTGTCAAAGAGACGGACCCCGAAGCGTTGACAGAAACGGATCATCTGTTGGGTTGGTTATTACGCGTGCTACAGCAAGAGGACGCATCAGACGCGGGGGGGCTGTCGGAGGCACTGCAGGCGGCGTTGCGGTATCTCGATACATTACCCGCTGCGGAGTCGGTGCAGCATAAAAATGCGATTCTTTATCTCTATCACCTTATTCTTTTCAGGCGGCCCGAAACGGAGCGAGAAGGTTTGATACAACTGATTCAATCGCATACAACAGACATGGAGGTTAGAAATATCATCATGACAGGTGCAGAGGCTCTTATAGAACAAGGTGCACGCGAAACGACGATTGAAAATACAGTGGCGATTCTCACAGCGCGTTTCCCGCAGGCAGATGTCAACACGCTTAAACCGGTGCTTGAAGGGGTTACAGATCTGGATCGCCTGAAAGCGTTGAACTTGCAAGCTTCGTTAGTTTCGAGTTTGCGTGCCTTCCAACATGAGTTAGAGGGGTAATCCTTAACTTTGCCTGGGGTAATACGATTTTTCATATCACGAAGGAGGGGATATCTATGCATAGGAGACGAACCATGAAGGGCATCAAACCCATTTTCAGCATTTTCATACTCATCGCAACCGCACTCTCAGCATCCGCACAACAGGAACTCGCACAACAGGCATATCTCATCTTAGAAAACAGATGCCTCACCTGCCACGGCCCCAACGGTGCCTTCACAGAGAACCTCGTTATCGACTCCGCCTCAGGACTCGTCGATACAGGTGCCATCGTCCCAGGGCAACCCGTCACCTCTAATCTCTATACACGGCTCATCACAACAGACACCGCAAAACGCATGCCACTCGGACAACCACCCCTCGATGACGCAGCACTTCAGATCATCAGCGACTGGATCACAGCAGGCGCGCCCAACTGGCAGACACAACACGACGTGACATTTATCCCTACTGATGCCATGCTCACCGCAATGCAACAACACCTCCAGACGCTGAACATCTTCGACCAACCCTTCGCCAGATACTTCACAATGACGCATCTCTATAACGCAGGCGAAACAGTTGAAGCACGCAACGCCTATCAAATCGCACTCGCAAAACTCGTCAACAGCCTCTCCTGGGGGTTCGATATACACAACCCGATCCCTATTGATGAGGCCGAGACGATCTTCTACATCGACCTCCGCAACTACGAATGGGATAACCGAGACGCATGGACACAGATCGAAAACGTCTACCCCTACGCCATCACCTTCGATGAACAGACGCAAACCGGACTCCATACAAAACTCGCCACCCTCCAAGAGATGATGAACGCAGAGGTGCCGTTCGTCCATGTAGACTGGTTCCTCGCCACCGCCTCGCTACCGCCGCTCTACCACAACATCTTGCAACTCCCCGAAACGGAGCCCGAACTTGAACGCGCCTTAGGCGTGGATGCCGAACGGAATCTGCTGAGAGACCCAGGTCGCCGCGTCTGGCGTGCCGGCACAAACGACTCCGGTGTCTCGAATCACAACCGCGTCGTAGAACGCCACACCTCACGCTACGGTGCCTATTGGAAGAGCCACGACTTCGCTGGCAGCGCAGCCACACAGAACATCTTCACAAACCCACTCGACTTTCAACGCGACGGTGGCGAAGTCATCTTCAACCTGCCTAACGGTCTACAGGGATACTACATCGCAGATAAATCCGGGAACCGGATAGACGTTGCGCCGACCGAGATCGTCTCTAATCCGGCGGCGAGCGATCCTGCGGTTCACAACGGTTTGTCCTGCATCGGGTGCCACACGGAAGGCATGAAAACCGTTACAGACCAAGTCCGAACGGTTATTGAACAGACAGTCAATCCCCCGTTTGATAAAGATTACGCCCTGCTCTTGTATGTACCACAAGACCGGATGGATGCACTGCTCGCCGAAGATACCGCACGCTACAGAGCCGCCTTAGAGAAAACCGGCGGTGTGTTCGGTGGCATTGAACCTGTCCACCGGTTCTATGAGGCGTTCCAAGGTGCGTTAGAGGCACCCGATGCGGCAGGAGCCGTGGGTCTACAAACCGATGCTTTCCTCACACAGATCCGTGAGAAGTCGAGCCTCCAAAATCTCGGTCTCACGGCACTAACAAACGGCGGGAACGTCAAACGCGACGCCTGGACGCAAAGTTTCTCTGACATCATCACGGCACTCCAGTCCCCCGACACGCCGGTCACGACGACACCTGACACTGTCCGCCCGATTCCACCCACACCCACCGGCACCGTCCGAATACCCGACCCGAACCTCCGCGCAGCAATAGCAGAAAGACTTGGCAAAGCAATCGGTGACACGATTACTGCAGCGGAGATGGAAACTTTGGAGAGGCTGTACGCTGAGTACAAGAACATTAGTGATTTAACAGGGCTTGAATTCGCAAAGAATTTGACAGTATTATATCTACATCATAACGCATTATCAGATATTTCGCCGCTTGCTGCTTTAACAAATTTACGTGAGATAAATATTGACCACACCGAAGTCGCCGACCTTTCGCCGCTATTAGGATTGCGCGATCTTGAAAAACTAAATGTTGCACACACGCGTATATCAAGTCTTGCACCGTTGGCAGGACTCAAAAATCTGCAAAAGTTAGACACTATACATTCTGATATTTCTGACCTCTCACCCCTATCAGGATTGACAAACTTAACAAGATTGCTCTTATATGACTGCAAAGCAACCGACCTATCCCCCTTAAAAGGCTTAACAAAACTGAGATGGCTCGGTTTTCCGCATACCAATAATATCACTGACTTCTCACCCTTGTCAGGATTAACAGAGTTGAGGCACCTCGACCTATTCCATACCGAGATTTCGGATCTTTCCGCACTCTCAGGCTTGGTTAATTTGGAAACGTTGATACTCAATGAAAACCGAATCGTAGATGTCTCACCGCTTGCATCATTGCATAACTTAAAAAGGTTAGAACTTCATATCAATAACATCTCTGACTTCTCACCCTTGGACGGCATACGCGAGACTATAGAAGTATTCAATTGGTACAGCAATCCGGGTTTTCCACAAGGTGGCCCAAAAATTACGGGACCTTGGTTATGGCTAACCTTGCCATCAAAGGACGAAGACGTACTTCTTAGGGATTACTTAGCAGAAGCATCCAACAGTAAGGTTACAGAAGAACAGATCGCTACCTTCGGTGCCTCGGAGGAAACCATTATAGGAGAAAGTGCCTGGTCGGTTGGAACGCTTGAGCCTTATAAAGCTGATGGCAGGTGGAGCAATAATGATAACCTTGAAAGATTGCTAAACTCTCAAGAGTCTATTGAATTTCCTAACGACGGGAATTTTGTTGTCTATGGTTCTATCACTTTGTATTCTCCGAGAACACAGCAGACAAAAATATTCATAGGGGCCAGCCTGCCTCAAAAAGTCTATCTTAATGGAAAGTTCGTCCATGAAGACCATGCAGACTATTACGCAGGAGAATGGGCGTATGATTACCAAACATTTTTTCCGATCACACTGCAACCGGGGAAAAATGTATTGTTGGTGAAACTTGGTAGGCGGTGGAGGCCTCATCTATTATCTCTCTTTTTCGGGTTTGAACCCGGCACCGAATTTGAGGTATCAAACCCACGCGTTGGCTACACTTTGTCTGACCCCACAATCCATGTCGGCGATACATTTACCCTTGACCTGAGTGCAGAGAACGTATTTGATTTAGCCGGATGGCAATTTGATATTGCGTTTGATCCAGCAATGCTTGAAGCCATTGAAGTCAACGAAGGCGATTTTCTGAAAACAAGTGGCGGATCAACCTTCTTCCAGAAAGGAACAATTGATAACGCTACAGGCAAGATTAGCAAACTCAGTTCAGCGCGGCTTAACGAAGACGGTGTTACCGGCACAGGTACACTACTGTCAGTAGTTTTCGCAGCGAAGGCAGGCGGTGAAACCCAAATAACCCTGGACAAATTCCAATTGGGGTCTATCACGGGTGAAGTCATCAACGCTGGTCCACACGAGTTTGTCTTCACGATAGAAGGACAACTCGTGACCGGAGACATAAATAGAGACGGACAGGTGAGCGTTCTGGACCTGATCCTTGTTGCACAACACCTTGGAAAAGATGCATCCGCCAGCCCACAAGCAGACGTAAATCGGGATGGAATTATTAACATCCAAGACCTCATCGTTGTTGCACAACACCTTGGTGAATCAACCGATGCTGCAGCACCTTCCGTTATCACAGCAATAGACAATGGTGAACTCACACCTGCGAGAATAGAAACTTGGATAGCACAAGCGCAGCTTGAAAACGATGGATCGCTTGCCTTCCGTCAAGGCATTGCCAACCTTGAACGCCTCTTAGCACTGTTTATCCCAGAAGAAACAGCTTTACTCCATAACTATCCGAATCCGTTCAATCCAGAGACGTGGATACCGTATCAACTCGCGGAACCCGCTGATGTCACCTTGAGCATCTATGCCGTGAATGGGACGTTAGTGCGAACACTGGCATTGGGGCATCAACCTGCTGGTATCTACCAAACGCTTAGCCGTGCGGCGTATTGGGATGGAAGAAACGAGGTCGGTGAACCTGTGGCGAGTGGTGTCTATTTCTATACATTGACAGCAGGCGATTTCTCTGCAACGCGTAAGATGTTGATACGGAAGTAAAGATAAAGCGTCAGCACCGAACTGAATACACAGGTTCTCAACGTTGGGAGACACCGTTATCTTTGTCGGCGGTGATGGATGTTCCTGAAGTGTTATCTCGTTTCGTTCCGCGATTTGACACGTTATTTCTCGGTGTCAAAGAGACGGACCCCGAAGCGTTGACAGAAACGGATCATCTGTTGGGTTGGTTATTACGCGTGCTACAGCAAGAGGACGCATCAGACGCGGGGGGGCTGTCGGAGGCACTGCAGGCGGCGTTGCGGTATCTCGATACGTTACCCGCTGCGGAGTCTGTGCAGCATAAAAATGCGATTCTTTATCTCTACCATCTTATTCTTTTCAGGCGGCCCGAAGCTGAATTTTCTATGCGCACTTATTCTTGACATGAGCCTCCAAACTTTAGTAAAGGAGGATTGACTCGATTTTTCTTGACATTCAGGTGCTGATATAGTATCCTAACATCAAATGTGCCACGTAGGAATTCACGCAAAATTTAGCGGATATATAAGGGAGGCACTTGCTGAGCGAGTGAGGATGCACAATGCCGAAAAAATTAAAGCATCTGGAACTGATTCAAAATGTTATCAATCGACTGGCGAATAGTTCTTTTTTCTTGAAAGGTTGGACAGTTATTTTCGTCGCCGCCGTGCTGGGGTTCGCTACAAAAGATTCCGAACCGATCTATGTGTGGTTAGCTGCGATCCCTACCCTCTCTTTTTGGGTATTGGATGGTTATTATCTCAATCAAGAGAGACTTTTCCGGCAGTTATACGATACCGTCAGAGAAACCGATGAAGATGAAATAGACTTCTCAATGAACATCCTCCCTTTTAAGAAGGGTGGAGACTGGCTTAAAACCGTTTTCTCAAAGACGCTTCTCTTTTTTTATTTCACAATCTTACTTGTCATCGGGATAGTCCTTGTTTGGCAGTTGATAGGACAAAATGTGGGATAACGGTACGTCCCCGCGATCCCACGTCTCGATCATTTCTTCAAGCACTCAGAGATTTTCGCATCAATTCTCTTCCATTTCTACGGAATCTCCTCACCTGCCTCGCGGACCGGACCGCTCGTCCTATTCTGCGGACGAATCTGAAAAATCAGCTTATGTTGCTCGTTTGCGATTGTCACCTCTTTTTCAACACCAGGGGCATTATGTGCATCCTGTCCTGTAACGACAATCACGATGTCTGAACGAGAAATTAGATCCCTCGCTTTCTTCAACCAACTCCTGTCATTGTGCGGTTTATACGCCTCTTTCAATGAATAATCCTCAATTTCATGGCAGGAGTCGCCGCGGGCTGCCTGTGCATAAAAATTGTGACGAAGTTCGTTATCTCTGCCAAACTCAAAACTTAGAAAAACTTTGACTTTTGCCATATAATATTCCTCCTTCGTTATTTCATAACACCTAAAACAATGTCCCCATGTTCAGTATACCATTAAAAAAATGCCGATAGCAAAGATTCCCCCGCCCCAGCAGCTTACCAGTCGAGGACCAGCGTCTCTCGTATGAAATAACCTGTAAATCACATATTTCCACAATTTCAATTGACTTTTTTTCACAAACATCGTATAGTAATCATAAGTTCGTTGGGCAGGATTTTCACCGCAAAGTCGTGGATGCCCAACAGATGATGCGTGGCGAACTTCAACGTCTTGAAACCTTACAGAAACAGGACACCTCCAAACACAGCTAAAGAGGTGATAACCATCAATATCGGCAGTAATGATAACGATACCCCTGCTGATCAAGTGGATAAATGGCAAATCACAGAAAATAGGAGTTATACCATTTCTATATGATGATATAGCATTACCGGTTTTCAAGAAATGTGTAGTTATGTAG
>VYCT01000333.1 GCA_009843785.1 Candidatus Poribacteria bacterium
AAAGGAGTCTTTAAAGAACAGTAGTTATATAAAGTATGCCAGTACGCTAAATTATTAAATAAAATTTGTGTCTCTGTGAGATTTTTTTTGAAAATCTGCATTCATATCTTATGAAAGCACAAAACCTTTCTCCTTTTAAGGTTCGCAATCCTGCTTTCAATTGGAGTGACTCTATAACAAGTGACGAATGAACAAAGGTCGGATGCAAGCCTCGCTCGCCAGATCCTATCTGGAGATGAAAGGGCTTTTGATGCACTTTATAAGCGGCACAAGCAACGTATCCACCAATATATTTTCAAAAGGATAGGCGACTGGCACTATGCTGAGGAGCTTACCAATGACACATTCCTCAAAGCGAAAGAGAATTTAGAAACATTGAGAAAGCCTCAGAGGGTTTTGAACTGGATGTTCAGTCTCGCCAACCAACTTATCGCGGGTTGGCATAGGAAAAACCAAAAGAAGAAACGTCTCGTGTTAAAATTCTGCGATGATGTGGAAGTTACAGCTGCCAACACGAATTGGATAATGGAGGAGCACACGCTCTATGAAGAACGATATGAAAAGCTCTGTGAGGCGATAGGGCAACTGCCTAAATTAGAGCGGAGGATGCTCCATCTACAATTTCAATATAACAAGAGTTACGAGGAAATTGCCGAAATATGTACTATCTCTGTGGGGGCTGTAAGAAATCGGCTGTCTCGGGCAAAGAAGAGACTCAAAGCCTGGGCGGCAGCTTGGAAAGCAGCAGATGCCGAGGGCCTGGACTTGGATTTCGCTGAGTTTAATAAGGGAACAGATAGATAGCACCGTTGGCTCGTTCGCGTTGTGTCTCGGTTACCTATTGATTTATTTTTTTGACAAGAAAGTAAAGCGTGGTGTAAAATGATTCTTAAGGCGTTATCTTCTATTCTGATTTTACTGTTTTTAGTCGCTGCTTTACCTTTTCAGGCAGCGACTCACCCATGGCAAGAACTGGGTCAGGAAGCTTTAAGGAACGTTGTCCGTTATATTCTCATAGGGACCGGCACCCGCTTAGGAAGGAGTGCCTGATGCAAGACCGCGTTTTGCGATGGATCCCTGTTGTTCTCTTTCTACTTCTGGCGACGTTTAGTTATGCCGTGCGCGTAAAAAATGCGGCACAGACCCCGTGTCGCCGAAGTCCCGAAATCTGTCAACCCCAACAAGAACCCCCGCCGTGTCAACCGATGCTCTGTCCGGACGCGGACAGACGATAAACACGGACGGAGAACAACCGAAAGGAAAGAAACAATGTTTATCCGAAAATACTGGATACCTTTATCGGTGTTCATCGTGGCGATTGTGGGTATAGGGCTTTACCTGCTTGCGACGCAGCCACCGAAAGAACCGATTGTGATTTACAAGCCTGTTGAACCCATAGAGAAACCGACCCAACAACCGAAGGAAACCGAAGTGCCTGAAGGTGATACCTCGCAAGGTGGACACGTCCACGCCGATGGTACTTGGCACGAGGGACCCCATGAGGAGATGCCGTCTGACGTAATTCAGAGCGAAGACGTAAATTTTGATGAGATCGACGCTGAATCCAAAGCGCGTGCCGAAAAGGCTGACGCTGAGATCGCCGCCTCGAAGACCGCGCGTGAGTTTAACGAGGCATGGATGCGGGAAATGGAGGCAAGTCCTTACTTTCATCTCCATGAGAATGTGTATAATTTCCTGAAGGCGAATCCCGATTTTTCCTACGCCATTGCCTCGCCTGAACTGCTCCAGAAGCGTGCGGATGCTGTTTATGCAGATGTCGCAAAGGCGCATGCCTACAATGCTGAACAGAAAGCGGAATATGAACGGAATCGTTATAAGGATGTAGATATGAGTCCATTTATACCGCATCAAGGAGGGAATCGCTAATGTTACACAGAAATTTAAAGTGGGCGATCTGCCTCTTTATAAGCGTTGCGTTCTTGGCGGTTCTGTTCAGTGTTGCGCAAGAATTGCCGCCGGTTGACATCACAACGAGTGGCGGCTCAACGCACACAATTTCGACTCTTGATGACGCAGAAAGGAAGTGGAATATCTATGAAGGCAAATTGCTGACAGCGAACCAAGAGATGCAAAAGTTGAAATACGAGCGTGATATTATTGACGCTGCGATCCGCAAGGACCGGCAGGAGTTGAAAAAGTTCAAGACGGTGACGATCCTTGTCGCGGGTCGGCAGATCGGTTTCGCTGCGGCAGTAAACGCTATAGTGGACTTGCTTGACAACGGCAATACCTATGAGATGGGGCTTCAGCGGATCAGTAAGTATGCTTCGATTCGTTCGCAGAACAGTGCGATAGCGAATGCGTTTTCGGATCGCGAACTGTTCTACGCGGAGTATGCGCGTCGTTGGAGGCACGTGAATTCAGAGAGCAATCCTGTTCCGCCGAGGACCAATAAGGGCACTTTAGAATCTATGCAGGTGGGCATCCCGATGCTAGGTGCGGATTGTAATAATGCGTGTGGTACATTTTACTATGACTCTCTGCACATAGAGTATTACAGTGGCTTTTCTGGCGGTATCCCTACGTCTTTAGGTTCGATTCCGACTTATGCGAAGTCGTATCACCATACGTCCTGTACGGGAACCGCGAGTTGTAGCGACGGGTATTGGACGTGTGATGGGATAGAGTCCGGTGGCACGGCGCGTCATCTGCTTCGTACTTGCAAGATACAAGGTCGTCAGTGGAATTCGGGTACGTCTTCCTACGATACGGTGACGTGTAATATGGAGTATCGTAACTGTGACAATCCGGGGGGTAGATGTTTTAATGGTTCTTCAGCGGGTAATCAACCGCACAACGATAACCCGCCCTACCCGCCGTCCTCAGGTGGCACCCCACCTTCGGCTGGCAATCCGCCCTCGGGCGGCGGTAGCAATCCGCCCTCAGGTGGGGGTAGCAATCCGGCACCTACACCGTCTTATCATGCGTGTGGAGATCATGAGACCTCAGTATCGGGTGATCATTCTTTACAGGCGAGTTGTTCGTCGACCGATTCTAACGGGAATTCCTGCACCGTGACGAATTTCTATGCTTGTGGCTCGCATACGCATTCCTATCCAGCACCACCGCCGACACCGACACCAACGCCACCGCCAGAACCGACCCCGACCCCGCCCTCACCGACAACTGTTGCCTGTGGTGCTGCGGGCTGGACGGGCTGCACGGCATCTGTGTCCTCATCGACGGAACACCGGGTCCCGTCGTGTAGCGGTTGTGGCAGTACCTATTGGACGTGTTCTACGTTTGCCTCGAATCATACGACTCTCAAGACGTGTCGGTATAGTGAATGCGGTCAAACGTGGCAAAAGTGTGCGTCCGCCCCAGTCTGCAATAAGCCGTATCGGAAACAGAATGGTTTGAAGTGTTGGGCGCAGTAGGCAGATTTTTCGCTCTATATCCGAAACACAACTGAACCTTTTCAACAAACGCGCCTGTGGTCTTTGGATGGCTGGCGCGTTCGTCTTACTGGCAATCGTCTTTGTGGTGCGTTTTCCCGCGTCCATGCCTGTGGGTTTGCGTGACCCTGAACCCGTCAAGGAGAGAACCGCCGAAACCAAACCGCGTCGCGTTCACCAGACCCCGTCCGCAGTCTTTGAGGTCTCCGAAACCTACTATCGCACCATCATCGACAATAACCTGTTCCGTCCGCTCGGTTGGACACCGCCCCGACCGATTGAACCCTATCGCTTGCTTGGCACCAAACTTGCGACAGATGCCAACACACCGCCACAGGTAATCCTACAATCCACCGCAGGACAGACAACATATATCGTGTCGATCGGTGAGAAAATCGACGCATCAACGGAAGTTGTCTCGATAGAAAGCAACAGGTAAGGCTTTCCAGCAACGGATGTTGAGACTCAACACTGCACTCTACCTGAACCCGTCGCCTGCCCGCTGTCACCCGATACGGACGACCCACACACCGAGAC
>VYCT01000020.1 GCA_009843785.1 Candidatus Poribacteria bacterium
GATATGAAGAGGCGATTGTCGATTTTGACGAAGCTCTCAGTCTAATAAAACAAGGGGATCCTGAATGCCTCATCGCTGAAATCCAGGAATTGCGTGAGGAGTCAGTAGGCATGTTGAACTTTTATGAAGAAGGGATTGCTGGTATAACTGAGAGAATCCGACAGAATCCCACTGACATCCGAGATTACAAAACCCGAGGTGAATCAAACGGTTTTTTGGGGCGGATGCCGGAAGCGAAGGCGGATTTTCAGAAAATCTTAGAACTCACAACTGACACACAGGTTATAACAGAGATAGAACGCCATCTTCAAGAACTTGGTAACCCTGACTATTGGCAGCAATATAGTTGGCGAACTGAAAGTTAAGCTGATAAACAGCCAGAGATTTTTCTAATAACGCTATGGCTGTTTTGCCATAGGATTAATAAAATTAAAAAACGGAGGAACGGCACTCTCGTGATTGACCTTAAATTTATTCGCGAAAATACCGAAGAGGTCCGCCAAATGTTAGCAGATCGCCATACGGAAGCTGATTTGGACCGGTTGGTAGCATTGGATACACGCTGGCGTGAGAATTTGACGCATACACAATCCCTTAAAGCACACCAAAACCAGGTCTCACAACAGATCGCTGAG
Organism: Candidatus Poribacteria bacterium; assembly: GCA_009843785.1. Classification (GTDB taxonomy): domain Bacteria; phylum Poribacteria; class WGA-4E; order WGA-4E; family WGA-3G; genus WGA-3G. The sequence goes on from VYCT01000020.1 coordinate 636, forward strand.
CGCAAAAAGGCGAAACTGGATGCGGCAGAGACTATTGCAGAGATGCGCGAACTCTCCCAAAAAATCAAGGAACTCACCGCCGAAAACAACGATTCAAAAGCCGAGATAGACGCTATTCTGCTGACGATTCCAAACATGCCCGAAGCAAGTACACCGGTCGGCACCTCTGAAGACGATAATATCGAAATTAAGACGTGGGGTGAATTGCCGAGTTTCGATTTTCAACTGAAACCGCACTGGGAAATTGCTGAACAGTTGGATATTGTCGATTTTCAACGCGGTGCTAAGGTCGCGGGTAGCAACTTTGTGCTGTTCAAAGGCTTAGGAGCACGGTTGGAGCGTGCGCTGATTCAGTTTATGCTTGATTTACACACAACGCAGCACGGCTATACCGAAGTCTCTCCACCGTTTCTCGCTAACCGTCCTACGATGACAGGGACAGGACAGCTCCCTAAATTTGAGGCGGATATGTACCGATGCGACAGGGACGAAGAAAACCCGGACAGCGATTTGTTCCTCATTCCAACTGCCGAAGTTCCTGTGACGAACCTTTTTGCAGGTGAGATACTCTCCAGCGATGATTTGCCCATCTACTATACTGCCTATACACCGTGTTTCCGGCGTGAAGCGGGTGCTTATGGCAAGGACACACGCGGTTTACAACGTATCCATCAATTTGATAAAGTAGAGATGGTGAAGTTTACGACCCCCGAAACCTCCTATGCCGAACATGAATCGCTTTTAGCGGATGCTGAGAGCGTCTTGCAGGCACTTGGGTTGCCGTATCGCGTCGTGCAACATTGCACAGTGGAACTCGGTTTCGCTGCAGCGAAATGCTACGATATTGAAGTGTGGGCACCTGCGCGACAACGGTTTTTAGAAGTCTCTTCCTGTAGCAATTTTGAGGCGTTTCAAGCACGTCGTGCCAATATTCGCTTCCGCCCAGAACCGGGTGCGAAACCGGAGTTCATTCACACACTCAACGCGTCCGGTACTGCACTGCCGCGTGTCGTCATCGCGCTCTTTGAGACGTATCAGAACCCGGATGGCACAGTCCGTATACCTGCAGTGCTACAACCGTATATGGGCGGTCTGACGCAGATTGGGTAGTCTAAGGATATTCAATTAACGCAAAGTTACGACACAGCGGAGTGTGCCTACTCCGCTTAAGAGTCCATGCGCGGTCGAAGCACTTTTAACTCTTTGAGAAGTACATCTCTTTTCTCTATGTCGCCCTGATTGAATTGTTCAACGTTTTCAGCGTTTGTTTTCACCGCAAATCCGGCATCCTTGATCATCTCCATTGTCCGCGATGCCGCCGAACCTTCCGCATTTAGGTAGCCATCAATAAACATCGAATTTGCTGGATAGAGTGCCATCACTTCCATACTTCTTAGGTGGTGTTCTCTACCTGCAGCAACCCTTATCTCTGCTCGCGGATTCAAGAACCTATACAGACACAATACTCGGAGACAATAATCCGGACTTAAAGTAGTAGACACACTCCGCGGGTTCTCCGTAACGGATTCTGACAACTGTGTCCCAGATATCGGTAAGAAAAAGTTCACCGGAAGTGAGGCAACCTCAAGCTGACGGAGTGATTTGGCGACCTGAATTAAGTCGTCTGTTCCTTCACCCATTCCTACGATTACACCTGAACAACAGGCGAGTCCAACCGTTTGTGCGGCTTGTAGCGTCTCCATCCGATCCTGATACGTGTGCGTGCTACAGACATTTGGATAGTGGGCTTCGGAAGTATTCAGATTATGGTTTAACCTATCCAATCCGGCCGCTTTCAGGATATGAGCGGATTCTATGTCAATTAGCCCTGCGGAGAGACATACCTCAATCGGATAGCGTGTCTTCACAGTGTGGATGAGTTCTGCGAGATACGATACGCGTTTTGGCGAAGGCCCGCGTCCACTCATTACAATGCAGTAACGATACGCGCCAGATTCATAAGCGCGTTTCGCTTCTTCCAAAATCTCAGCATCAGGCTTTAAGGGATAAGCCTCAATATCCGTTGTTGCTGAACTTGCCTGTGCGCAATAGCCACAATCCTCTGGACAATAACCATTCTGTGCGTTGTTGAGAATATGGAGTTGCACCTCATTCTGGAAGTAAGTTTTGCGAACCTGATATGCAGCATCCAAGAGCGGAAGTAATTCCACGTCCGACCCAGCGAGTATCTTTTCACAACAGGCATCGGAGAGCAATTTGTCTTGGAGACTGGTGGTTGTTAATTGGTGATAAAATGTTGTTTCCATATTTTTAACGATTGGGTTTCCGCTCCGATTTTTCCGATGTCAAAATCGGGTTTCCGATGAATTTCAACTACATTGACTCCAATTAAATTATTTTAACCAAGAACTGTCCTTTTATGTCATGCGTCCGACTAAGAAACGTCCCACGCGATATCAGTGGCATTAAAGACAGGTCCTTCGGTACAAACACGTTGGTATTCAATAGTGTTCGTGTCAATGCGGACAGGACAGACACAACCGAGACACACGCCCATCGCACATCCCATCCGATTTTCCATAGCGATTTGGGTTGGGACTTCAAAATCAGCAGTTATCTCTGCGACAGCGGAAAGCATCGCATGTGGGCCGCATGCATAAACCGTTGGCCCCTGCGAGGCGGTATTCTCAAGCAGGTCTGTGAGGATGTCAGTGACATACCCGTGATGCCCGATGCTTCCATCGTCCGTAGCTACATGTACTTCAATGTCAATTGCTTCTAAATCCTTCACACTCAAGAGTCGGTCATGATGCTGAGCGCCTACCAAACCGAGTGTGTGTATATCGTTTTTACGCAGTGCTACAGCCAGCAACATGAGTGAAGCAATTCCGGCACCACCGCCAACGAGAATTGCGGGTTCGGGTCTGGTAGTAAAATCAAATGTATTGCCGAGCGGTCCCAATACCTGTATCGGTTCACCTTCCAGCATCTCCGACAATCGCTGCGTTCCTTCGCCGATAATCTGATAAAGCATGGTAATCTCACGTCCATCCACGGTATAGATTGTGAAGGGCCGGCGGAGGAGCATACCTGTATCGTGCGAAACCATAACGTGGACGAACTGCCCCGGACGTGCATGTTGAGCGATTTCGGGACATTCACAACGCAATAGGTAGTGCGCTTCCGCTACCGCCTCGTTTGAGAGAATAACGGTATGGAGATCATAAGTGCTCGATAAACGGTCATTTGGCATAGCATATATGTTACCACGAAAAATTGGATGTGGCAAGGTTATAAACAAAGTCACTTACCCCCATTTTTTTTTGAGGGTAGTCTGTCGTTGATATTGTTAGG
>VYCT01000117.1 GCA_009843785.1 Candidatus Poribacteria bacterium
GCGGGTGTATTTTCGGCTATGGCGCGTGTCGTGCTGCTGCCCTCAGTGAAAATCGGGGCGTGGTTCACCTTTGGATCGCCGGTAGGCTTGGGGATACCGAGCGCGAAACTGAGCGTATTATCGGCAGCACTCGGTTTGCTCAAACTATAACCGAAATGATTTGTTGGCAGCTCAGGCAGCGTGCCAATATCCACGGTGACAGCATCCGATGTGCCGGGGGTGGGGATCACGGTGAGGAGTCCGCTTTCTATACTGGCAGCGGCAATTGTAATGGTCGTTGCGTCGCCATCAATGCTCCCATTTGTAACGGTAACCGGCAGCACGATATTGAAAGGCGCGCCGGTAGGGGCGATTGCTTTGAACTGGTTTCCGCTAACCTTTTCCAGAGATACAGTGATGGATAAACCGACGGTGTTGTCAACCAGATGGAGCGAATTTAACGAAGATAGTCCGGAAAAGAGTCCATCGGGTAGACTGCTGAGTTGATTGGAAGACAGAATGAGCCAGTTCAGCGAAGAGAGTCGAGAAAAAATGTCGGCAGGTAGGCTGCTGAGTTTGTTATTACCTAAGTCGAGCGCGGTCAACGCAGACATTTCGGAGAATGTATTTGCCGATAAATTATCCAGGCTGTTATAGGATAAGTTGAGTCTACTCACGGCTGACAACTCGGCAAAGACACCCTCCGGCAGACTGCTGAGTTCGTTGTTACCTAAATCAAGAATACTCAGGGCAGACAAACCTGAGAAGATGTCAGCAGGCAGACTGCTGAGCGTGTTTTTCGCTAAGGAGAGTGAACGCAAAGCAGATAAACCATCAAAATCGCCAGCTTTCAGTGCCGTGATGCTCTGGTTGCTCAGGGTAAGGTTGTTGATTAAAGCGAGATGTGCGGCGGTTACATCGTTGGCGGAATCTACACCTTCCACCAATGCGACAATCGTATCTTGGACTTGCTGTGTCCGGGCACTGACGGGTGTCAATTCAGGTGCGTTGTTTTGTGCCTGCACGTTGACTGTACCGTGTATACCGTATATGAATAACATTGCTGCGACGATTGGTGCCGCGATTTTTTGCTTCATCGTTAGCCGTTTCATGATAACTCCTTTTCGTTCTTTTCGATTGTCCGCTTGGCTTTGCGGATACATTATCCCTTTTTTAGTTTTCAATTGTGATGTGCCATCATGTTGTTGAATGGAAGGTCGGAAGTATGGAAGGATAGGCATCGCATGCCCGATACTTCCTTTTTCTTCCCTCCTTCCGCCGATATATTTCTATTTCATAATCAACATCTTGCGTGTAGCGGTAAAATCGCCAGCGGTGATGGTATAAAAATAGACACCTGCAATTTGTAAATGTCATCAGTTAAATCGAAAATAAATTACTTAGGACTTACGAAAGTTAAGGAAATATTGGATATTTCGATGCAAATATTGGAAATTTACGCCCTTTAAACCCCCTAAATCAATCCCCAACTCCCATATTCCCTTATCAGCCGGGTAGAGGACTTTAAGGCAGCCTGTGTAAGTTCTATTAATTACATCCCGATGAACTTGAAGAGAAAAGGTCGAAATCACTTGATGTGCAACCTGATCCGGATCCGCTATAACTGGAACTATCATTTAATATTATGAGCCCATATAAAGTAATATTAACCAGACATCCAGCACTTGCTAATCCCAGACGAGTTGTTCGCGTTTGTTTGGTATAAGTATCAGCGTAGATTGCAACGTATTCTGGTGATTTTCCAAGTAACCGATGTATAGGTGGATTTGGATTCATAAGGGCAGCAGTCCCAACGGTAAGGACACCACATCCAACCCCTGCCAGAAACCATATCGCCCTCTGAGTACTATCTAAATCCGATTTGGCATCCGCTTTCGCAGTTTTTATCAATTCTGCGTAGTCTATTTCTGTTGTTGCCTTGTTCTCTATTTTTTTAGTGATTTGTGCAGCAATGCTCAGAAATGGCATGTTGATGAATAACACCGTTGTGAAAAGAACGAAAATGTGAAACTTTGATCGAATAATCATTTGATATCTCCTTTGTTTTTGTTAGGCAGTCCCTCGGTTTGTCGCGATCGAGAGATTGCCCCTACTTTCTTATCAACATCTTGCGCGTAGCGGTGAAATCGCTTGCTGTAACGGAGTCGCGTGTGGACTCCGTGGACAATGTGTAGAAATAGACACCACTTGCGACGGGTTCACCGAATACGTTTCTACCATCCCAATAGGCGGCGCGGCTGCGAGTCTGATACATCCCCGCGGGTTGATGTCCGAGCGTCAACGTCCGCACCAATGTGCCATTTACCGAATAGATATGCAGTGTGACATTCGCGTCCTTTGCCAAGTGGTAGGGTATCCACGTCTCTGGATTGAATGGATTTGGGTAGTTCGCAAGCAGTGCTGTCTCTTTGGGGGTCAACGCTATAAGGAGTTGTTGTAAAAACAGAATGCCTCTTTGTGAGGTCGCGTCTATCAGGTTCAATTGCTGTGTAGCGGATAGCCACTGTTTGACATCTGTAGCCGTAAGCATTTCTAAGGCGTGGGGATGTAGCGAAGGTGCGGCGGCATTATTGCCTAACGCGCCAGCAACTAAAACGAGATCAGCGATATTGACCACATTATCCCCGTTAACATCCGCAGCATTCTGCCCTGTCTCTCCCAGATTTGAGGCGACTAATACCAAATCGGCAATGTTAACAGTTCCATCACCATTGACATCGCCTTCGAGCCCGGTTGATTCAGTTATCTCTGCGTTTTCAATCTGAGGGACAAACGTTTCCCCCGCACTATTTGTAAGCAGCACATTAGATAACGTCAAGGTGGATGCCTTCGCTGCAATCACCTCAAAAGTGAGTGTGGCAAGAGTGCCGTCTCCATCGCTTTCTCCTGCAAGAGACGCTGCGTTGAGTTTTATGAGATTGCCCTCCACTTTCGGCTCCACAAAAAACGCACCAGCAGGCAGAAATTCGCCATTAGCACTTGAGACATAACGGAGTGTAGTTGTATCAAACTGCACGGTTGCCTGATAACCTGCGACGGCTTTGCCGCCTGCAATGTTTAGGCTGAAGGTTATTTGTTCTCCGACAGCAGGGGGTGCTACTGAGGCGGGGTGAATCTGAACGATTGTGCTCTCGGATGGGGTGCGGGTTAACTCCGGTTGATCTGTTGGAAGAGATACGGTATAATTCTCAGGGTTAAGATAGATCCTAAAAAACATGCCCCAATCATCATTGCCTACCCAAGATCCACTGTTACACACTTTAACTAACAGTAAATTATTACCAGCGTTCAGCTTTACATGGAACCGATTTTGTATGCCGGTAGTCCTTCGGGTAATATTGTTTGTGTAGACAATCGAACCATTGAGCCAAACTCTGATAGAATCATCGCTCCCGACTCCCATCATAACTTCGTTTTTGGCAGTTGGAGAGTATATGTTAATCAAGGGATAAGCGGAATATTGTGTGAGTTGAGCAGCACTCGTAAGTCCGATCTCTCTTACTACATTGATGACGTTATCAGACGAACACAAAAAAATACCGCATACAGTGGTAGGCAATAAACGTCCACTTGTCCATTGTAGATTGTTAAAGTGTTTCCCCTCATTGACCCCGTGTTGTGCAATATTTTCTTCTGTAATCACTCCGTCACTTGCTGCGGAGAGATTATCATTAGTTATACTTCCGCCCGGTGCAATCATCCAGAGCCAGGGACCTTCTATATAGTCATAGAGTGAAATATCAATATAAACATCTGGATTCACATCCAATAGTGCGAAAAGTGGGGATTTACTCTCAATTGGATTATTCCGAAGATATAATTCTTCAAGAGATATCAATCCTGCAAGGGAGGTGACATCCCTGACTTGATTATATCTGAGATATAACTTTTTGGCTCATGTATAAATTTAATGCAACTGTATCAGCGAAGCCAATAACTACAA
>VYCT01000053.1:0-27067 GCA_009843785.1 Candidatus Poribacteria bacterium
TCACTTTTTGTCAAGTTTTAAACTTATTGCAAGTCCAAAACGACTAATTCCGAAATAAAATCCTTGACAATAAAACTCACAACGGATAAAATAGAGTTACACAGGAGGGTGAGAACCATGACTTATATGAAAAATCGCATCTTCTTCCGGTATCAGATGATGGGCAGCATCGGTTTGCTTCTTTTAACGGGAGTGCTGTTAGCAGGATGCGCCGCTACACCACAACCCTCAATCGATGTCTATATGGAGCCTATTGCTGGACGTTTTAACGCCCAGATCAGTGCTGAGACAGGTGCCGCAACCGTCGTAAAAAACGGAGTAGCTGTTACCATCAAACCACTTGATGAGGTAGAACTGTTCACACTCACTGAGGATCCGAAAATGAATCCTTATCTCATCGTCGAGAGGAACGGCACCGTTGAACCCATCTACACCGTGTTTGAAATTACAGTCCATAATCGCGAGCATCGCCGTGTTCTTGTCGGAGATACAGCAGTACTCATGGACGCAAACGGGGCGCAATACGCGAATTTACCGAACGATTACTTTGATTCACTTTACGATAATGTGAACATCTTGCAGGGTGATCCTGGGCGTGCAGCGTATCATCCGTATGCCGCCACTGCTTATCCGGCTTACTACGGCTATTATCAGTCTTATGTAGATGCTGAGGCGTTAGAGTGGGGACGCATTGTCATAGAGGACAGCATTTTTGAAGGCGGGAAGTTGTTCTCTGGCGCGAAACGGAGCGGTTTCTTAATTTTCGACCGGCTTGAGAGTCACGCGACGGACCTTAGAATTATTGTGCCGGGCGTTCGAGTCGTCCGTTCGGACGGTAAAGAAGATAAATTGGAATTTAAAGTTGACTTTAGGCAGGTCTTGCCGTAAAATAAGCATATTTCGGATTGATAGCACACAAGATTTGCCAAAAAATGAAGGGAGTATAGATAAAATGAGAAATTGGCTTACAGGATTGTTGATAATCGGGCTTGTATCTATTTTCGGATGCGGACAACAGAAAGAGTTAAAAGTCGCTGTTGCAGCACCGTACACAGGCGGTGCTGCAGCGTTTGGAGAGATGATCCGACGCGGTGCTGAATTGAAGCAAAAAGAAATTAACGAGGCGGGCGGCATCAATGGCATGAAACTGACGCTACTTTTTGAAGATGATGCTGGCAAAGGTTCAGAGGCAAGCCTCGTCGCAGAACGCATCGCCAACAACCCGCAAATCGTCGCAGTTGTTGGACATTTTAATAGTGACTGCTCATTAGCCGGTCAAGAAATTTATGACCGTGCAGGGATTGTTGAACTGTCCCCGGGTTCAACGGCTGTAGAAGTCTGTGAAGGAAGCCCGTGGACCTTCCGAAATTTGTACCACGACGGTTTTCAGGGGAAATTCATTGCACACTATCTTGATAACGTCTTGACGGGTATTGAATCAGTTGCCGTTTTCTTTGATAATGATGCTTACGGCCGTGGTTTAAGAAACGCGTTCGTAGCGGAAGCCGAGAAAATCGGACTTACCCTCGTCGCTTCGGAAGCCTATGAAAGAGATAGCACCAATTTTAAGGCGCAGCTTACGAGCATCAAAGCCAAAAATCCTGACGCTATTTTTATCTCTGGACTCTTCACGGAAGCAAGCTTAATTGTTAAACAGGGACGTGAAGCCGGTATTACCGCCCAGTTTTTTGGAGCCGATGGCGTGGATTCACCAGATTTTCTCACAGTCGCGGGGTCCGCCGCAGAGGGAACTTATCTCACAACACCTTTTACATTTGGTGCAGGCGGCGCAGAAGCAAAACAGATGGAAACTAATTTCAAGGCACTTCACGGTGTAGCACCAGATACATGGGCCGCATTGACCTATGATGCTGTCGGAATGATTAAGGAAGCACTTGAAAAAACTTACAACGCCGACGCATCCATCGAAGAAAACCGAAAAGCCATCCGTGAGCATTTAGCCTCCTTAGACACACCTGAAGAAGGCTACAAAGGGGTTACTGGGTTAACCTATTTTGATATAAAAGGTGATACCGTCAACAAACCGGCTTACGTAAAAATTGTGAAAGATGGACAATTTGTTGCTGCAGAGAAACAGTTGTCTGAGTTGAAGTAAGAGGTTTTTTCAAAGAAGGTAGAACAACAGAAAACTCCCGAATCTTCTCGCTACAAGGTTAATACCAGAAAACAATAATTATGGCGCAATTACTGGAACAATTTATTAACGGGTTGGTGTTAGGCGGCATCTACGCGCTTATTGCCGTAGGCTACACCATGGTCTACGGCATTATCCAATTGATTAACTTCGCCCACGGCGAGATTTTTATGTTTGGTGCCTACCTTGCCTTGATGCTAATCACGGTTTTCAATATACCGTTTTGGATAGCAGTACCCGCCAGTATGCTTCTATGCGCAATGTTAGGAATGTTGATAGACCTGGTAGCGTATCGGCCCCTGCGGGATGCGCCCCGTTTATCGGCATTAATTACAGCAATAGGCATATCCCTTGTGTTACAAAACCTCGCCCGGATGATTTGGTCAGCCAGGCCCCGGCTATTTCCAACCGAAACGCTTCCAGCATTCCTCGTAAGCGAAGTCAATATGCAAACAGGCGAGATTTTAAACGCTATACCGCTGCCTGGCGGGGGTATCCTCCCTTATCGTGATGTATGCATTCTCTTACTGGCAGTCGTCTTAATGATCGCCTTAAACAGACTGATTTACCTGACCAAAATAGGTAAAGCGATGCGGGCTTGTGCACAAAACCGTGTCGCGTCAAATTTAATGGGGATCAAAACAAACCAAGTCATCGCAGTAACATTTGCTATTGGTTCCGCTTTAGGCGCAATCGCTGGCATAATGGTAGGCTTGAGCGAGAATATTACACCAACTATGGGATATTACAAAGGGGTTGCAGCGTTCGCAGCTGCTGTTCTCGGTGGCATTGGCAACATCACAGGGGCAATGTTTGGCGGTATCATCATCGGCTTAGCCGAAGTTTTGGGAGCCGGATATATCTCTGGAGGTTACCGGTTAGCAATTGCCTATATTATCATGATCGCAGTGATTGTTATCCGTCCATCTGGACTGTTCGGAAAATCAACAGCAAACCGAGCTTAATATGAAAGATAAACTCACACCGAAAACTATAACCTTTGGCTTAGTTGTCTGTTTTCTACCACTGCTGATGTATGGTGTAGACGACATCGTCGATTTCTTGTCAAGATACGACATCTATCTCGGCTGGCCAGGGGGTGAGTATATGCTACGGATTATCGTTCGTGCATGTGTCTACATGCTCCTCGCGGTCGGTCTGAACATTGTGTGCGGATTTACTGGATTGCTCGATCTGGGCTATGTCTGTTTTTACCTCATCGGGGGCTACACTGTTGGAATATTGATGGCAAGGCTTGGGGTTAGTTATTGGATTGCCCTCCCACTCGCTGTGTTACACGGGACGGTGTGGGGACTCTTGCGCGGGGCACCCACTTTGCGACTTACAGGCGATTATTTTGCAATTGTTACGTTTGGCTTCGCCGAACTCTTCTTCCGCATTATCAGAAACGAAGAATGGTTGGTTGGCGCACCAAACGGTCAGCTGCGTGGCATCCCATCGCCTACACTTTTTGGAATAACCTTCAATCAAAATTGGCATAACTACTACCATATTCTTATCCTACTAACCTTGGTTGTTTTTATCACCTATCGACTCCAGCATTCCCGTGTGGGTAGAGCATGGGTCGCTATCCGTGAAGATGAACAGGCAGCAGAAAGTATGGGAATTAACGTCAGTCGTTATAAATCGCTGGCGTTTGCCGTGAGTGCAGCAATTGGTGCACTCGGAGGTGGGTTTATTGCCCAATTTCAGGTTAGTATCAGTGTACCATTCTTTGATTTTTGGGAATCTATCCTGATCTTGTGTATGGTAGTCCTCGGCGGTATGGGAAGCATCAGAGGTGCCATGATAGGCGCAGCGATTCTCGGTTCTTTAGGTGAAGTTTTGAGACCCGGCTTCATCATTCCCTACCAATTCGGCAACGCTCGATACCTCATCTTCGGAATCATCCTCATCCTCTTGATGCGTTTCCGTCCAGGCGGGTTATCCCTCAAAAAAGCATAATACCAACCGAGCCCGAATCACTACCGTTTGGTTCTTAACGGCGTGACTTGCGAGACCATAGCGTAAAATGCAGCACCTCACAAACAAGTAAAATTAACGCACCCACAACAAACCATTGGAAGCGTTCTTGGTAGTCGCCATCCGCGCGGATTCTGAATTTCTGCTTTTCGAGCCGCCCCAAATCCGTCGCTAACTCGGTAATCCCCGCTGCCGCATGGTAATAACCGCCGTTTCCAACTTTAGCAATTTCTTGCAGACGCGTCTCATCTAACGTTGTTAGCACAAGTTGCCCATTAGCATCGCGCTTGTACGGTGTAGCTTCTGCACCGACATCACCGAGCAGTGGTATAGGCACAGACCTTGTAGGATTACCAACACCGACACAATAGATATGCACGCCTTTCTCGGTCGCTGCCTGTGCTGCCTCCACAGCCGGCTCCCCGTGATCCTCCCCATCCGTGAAAAGAATCAGAACCTTTTGTCCATCGAAATCGGACGCGATAGCTGGCTGGTTTTGATCCGAAATCAGTCGATCCATTGCGATTTCAATCGCGTTACGGATACGGGTGCCGCTGTGCGCAAGTGTTTCTGCAGTTACCGCTCCCAAGAATTCCCGGAGCGTGACAGTATCACTCGTCAGCGGACATACCACAAAACTCGCCTCTGCAAAGTAGAGTAATCCGACCCTATCGCCCTCAAGCTCGTCTAACAGTGAAGATATGAACGCCTTAGCGTGGTCAAGTCGGCGAACAGATTTCTCATCTGCCGCGAGCATGCTGGTTGAAATGTCAAGGGCAAGCATGACATCCAACCGCTCAGCAACCGATTCGGATTTTGCACCCCACTGCGGACGCGCGATTGCGAGTGTGACGCAGAGATAACTTAGGAGCAACAATCCAGCTTGCACCTTGTGATGTTTTAGATGCGTGGGGTCCACAGTGCTGTGGAATCTTAGCAAAGCCTTCTGCTTCTGGCGAAGCCCAAAGAGAAGTAGGAAAATTAAAGGGGGAACCGCCCATAGAAAATGGAGGTATTCAGGGGTGCCAAAACGAAGCCAGTCCATATTTTTAATTATTGATTATTGAGTTTTCGCGCCGTTTTCCCTTATCAAAAACGGATTTCTAACGAGTATAAGTTCAAGTGGAGTATGAGTAAGATTCTTTAAACCGCAGGTTCCATTGATCGAAACAACGCATCTTCTTGTAGGAGCGAGCTGTGCTCGCGATCTTTGAATCACAAATGTGAGTAAGATTCTTTAAACCGCAGGTTCCATTGATCGAAACAACGCATCTTCTTGTAGGAGCGAGCTGTGCTCGCGATCTTTGAATCATAAATTAGAGCACTACAATGACGATAGAATAGAATTCCGAACCCGCTCAAAAATCTCAATCGCATAGTCCAGATGTGCTTTCGTAGCGATATTGAAAGAGATGCCAAAATTTTTGACTGTCACGTTAGGCAAGTTAGCTCTGCACTCAACGATATGCAGCGGCGTAAAGTCACCGTGGACATCCACCCTAAAATGGGTAGCTCTTCTCGAAGGGTACGTGTCAAGCCACCAGCATCCCCCAATAGTCATCCGTAGTTTCGCGATCCGCGGTCGAAGCGTCGCACCGCATGTATCAACATAGGCTAAAAATTCGTTGGCAATTTGTAGGAGTTCCTCGTTCACCTGTAGTGTCTCAATAAACGACGTGAGCGTCATAAATTGTTGTGTAGCACTGTCATAACTCCGTTCTTGTTCCTTGACAACTGTCCCCCCCAGAACAGTTTCGGTTGCAACTAAAATCTCATCAGGGGCGTGATAGGAAAAGTAGGAGATATAAGTGAGATCCAGTCCCAATGCCCGCAGATACTCAGCGACTTCTAAAACACGCGTGTCCACGCCCTCCGAAATAAGGACCAATCGCTGCCGTTGATTGAACGCCGATTTGCGGATATCACCCGGTTCATATCCAAAAAATTCGCTGTGTAGTGCGGTAAGTGTTGAGAACTCTTTTCCGTGCTGTAAACACCATCGGTAAGCGAGTTGTTCTAATTCTATAAAGGAGAGTTGAGAAACACCAGCAGCATACTCTAAAATCTGCGTGATCGCTGTCCTTGAGGGTTTTCCACGCTTGAGTTCAATAATCACGGAATTGCCCTGTCGATCAAGTGCAAGTAGGTCAATTTTTTGCTTGGACGTGCTCAACGGGGGTTGCCTACTGATAACGCAGAGAGGTTCACCAAGGATCAGCGTCGCATCCTTTTCAAGAAGATCCTCAAAATCGCGCTCTGCACCAAAGCGCAGTGGCTCAAGTTTTCCAAATTTCCGGTCTTCCCAGCGGTAGACTTCCATAATTTCGCCCCTTAAAGATAAAAATTCAGCCACTGGATGTGTTCGCGATATGCGGCAACCTCTGCTGTAATCCGCGCTTGATCCCAGTTGTTTTTCTCGCTTAAGAACTGCGCAATGTGCGGCGCAATGTCAAGTCCCTGACCCGGTGTCCAACCGATACGGGTCCGTCGCCAGAGGAGGTCATCAAGTGTGATCGCCATCTCGCCCCAATATGCGTAGAGAAGCTCAGCTTTCGTGAATGGAAGAGAGGGCGTTATCGGTTCAGCAAGTGCTGTATCCTCGTTGATATACTTGAGAATCATCTGATACCCCTCCCCATAGCGTTTAATGAGGCGTTCCGTGTCAGTGCTCGCTTGTAAAGCGTCCTTCACGTCTCCATTGAGTGTCTCCAAGGGAACCGTATCTGTCTTACACTGGCGCGGGACATTCAAAAACGTTGTTAGGTGGTCCGCCGTCTCCTCTGCCATCTGGCGGTGTGTGGTCAGTTTTCCACCATAGAGATACATGACACCGCCCGGGCTCTCTGTGATTAAGTGATCCCTTGAAACAAAACCAGTTCTCGCCACACCGCGCTCATGTCTGTTCGCCGCGATGAGCGGACGGGTCCCAGCATACGCAGCGATGATCGCGTCGTTGTCGAGAGATTTATCTGGAAAAATACGTCGCGTTTCTGAAAGTAGATACGTTGCCTCATCCGCTGATGGACGGACTGATGCAAGCGCCTCTTGGGGCGTAGTTTCAGTAGTGCCGACAATAGAAGTATTGTGAGCACCCGGTAAAATAAAAATGACACGCGGATTACGTTTGTGTTGTTTTTCCGAACGTGTGCAGGCAATCAGACCGTACGCTTCTGAATCGTGCTGCTTTCCACAGCGAGGCACAACGAGATGAATACCTTTCGCATTTTTCGTTAACAAGCGTGGGACCCCATCATAACTCGGGTCTCTACACCATATTTCGTCGTTCCAAGGACCAGTTGCTGCCACAATTTTCCGGGCGGTGATCTCAAAACGTTCTCCAGAAACAATATCTTCAGCAGTTATCCGAAAAAAACGGTTCCCAGCAACAGTCTCTGACTGCTTGACAAAATCAAGGAAACGGACATAGTTTGCGACCATAGCACCGTGCCGGTGTGCATCTTTGAGCGTTGCAAGTGTCAGCCTTGCGTCATCAACAGTGCTATCCCATAATAGGACACAGCCTTTTAACCCATCCGCGGCAATAGGTCCTACCAAACGTCGAACTTTTCGCCTATCACGAATTACCGTTGTTTTCTCCGCTGCATCTGCTTTAAAGAGACGATTGTAATAATGCGCAGCGAGTTGTATCCCGGTTAACGGGTACGGATCGCCTTTGTAACTCAGCAGTGCTATTGGCATCGGTTTGACAAGATTCGGCGCGATGCGTCGGAGAACCTCACGTTCTTTACGTGATTTTTTAACAAGGTCAATATCACGTTTAAGCAGATAGCGAAAGCCGCCATGCACAAGTTGTGAGGTCGCACTGCTGGTGCCATTTGCGAAATCGCCTTGCTCTATTAATCCGGCTTTGATGCCTCCGTTGAGCGCAAGATCACGAATTAAACCCGCACCAACAATCCCACCACCAATAACCAAAACATCCAAAGGCTCCGTCTTGAAAGTTTTAATATTGTTGGCTCGAGTGCGTGCTGAAAATTCTGTTAACATCTCTGCCTACTTAAGCGACTATCAACCGGCTGTGTAAAGAGACTTTACGAATAGCCTTCAGGATTCCCGACGCTGCACCAGCGACTGGCTGCGTCAATAGTGGTAAAAAGATGAGTTGTGAACAAGCTTTTTCAGTCACAGGTAAATCTCCTGCAGCATAACCTTTAAACGTGCCACCCGTGTCGGCGGTGCAGAGAGAACCTCGACTGTTCATGTAGATATCAAGCCCCTGTGTGAAGATCGGCAAAGTATGCAGAAGAGGATATGGATTGCTATTGGTCGGCAGACTCCGCGAAAAAAGCGGTACCCCATCTCCAACAAGGAGCGGATAAGGACTATTATTCGCCAAAACACCCTCTTTCCTGAGCGCCTCCGCAAACAATGGTGCCGGCAGTCCATGCATCTCTTCCTTATGGTAATGGATAGGGAAACCGTAGAACCCAGCAGATTCAACACCTTCATAAGTCTCAATAGGAGAAACCCCCGGAATTGCCTGCAATCCATCGGAAACCTGCTGTATGTAAGCACGACGGCCTGCATTGAGTTCATCAAGCTTTTTCAGTTGTACAGCAGCGATCCCGATAGCAAGTGGATGCGCACGAAATTTAACGCCAAGTCCCATCGGTGGCAAATGCGTGTATTGTAGGGCTTCCGCGGCTTCTCCTACAACATCAGGAGAACGATTGACCTGCCCGAGTAGACATGCCCGCTCAAAAACGGCTACGTCGTTGGTAGCAAGCATTCCACCTTCACCCCCGCTAATCGGCTTGTTACCTTGCAAACTCCATGCCCCTACTTGTCCAATACTTCCACACGGGGTACCTTTGTAAGAGGCGCCATGGGCATGAGAGCAGTCCTCTATGACAGGTATACCTGTCTCCTCACTGAGTGCCATGAGCGCATCCATATCACAAACATTGCCCCACAAATGCACCGCCACAATTGCCTTAGTCCTTGACGTAATACGCTGACGAACGTCTTCGACATCAATAAGTAAGGTCTTTGGATCTACCTCACAGAAAACGGGGGTCGCCATCAAGGTCAACGCTGGTGTGATAGACCCGATCCATGTGTAGGTTGGGCAGATAACTTCATCGCCGGGACCAACACCGAGTCCAAACATAGCACTGTGTAAGGCTGCCGTTCCGTTAGTAAGACTCAACGCGAATTGGGTTTGATGACGTTCACACCAAATCTGCTCAAATTTTTGAACAGTTGGAGAGGCACCAGAGAGTTCGTTCCGAAGCGTCATCTCATAAACAACCTGTGCTTCCACCTCCGTGATTTGCTGCCACGTATCCAACTTCGGATAAGGGACATCAGGTGTCTGTTCAAAGACAGGAGTTCCCCCCAAAATAGCAGGAATTTCTGCTGAGTTTCTCTCCTGATGAGATGCCTGTGTGGTGTTTCTCTCCATGGTATTTTCCTCTCTACTGCCCTATCAATCACCGGTTTGTTTTAATCGAACACCTATGTTATACTAACAGGTGTGCTGTCGGGTAGACCTAATATGCATGTATAATAACACGTTCCGGAAACTTTTGTCAAATTTAGCAGAGACCAAGAACTCTTGAATATCCGAAAATCGTTCATCTCGCTGTTGCGAGGCAGAACCTCTCAATCCAGAAAGTTTTTCCTAAGTTGTATACCACCGCTACTTGCTATCTTTGGGTTTTTCCTTTCGTGTGGGATTGTAGTCCATATCCGAGGACAAGACGCGTTAGAGTTCTACAGTATTATTCTTTCCAGCGGATTCGCAAGTTTTGATGAGTTCGGGTATGTTCTGTTTAACGCGACCCCATTAATCTTCACCGGACTCGCTGTCGCTATCGGCTATAAGAGTGGATTGTTCAATATCGGTTGCGAGGGTCAACTCTACGTCGCCGCATTTGCTGCTGCGTGGATAGGCATGCACCTGAAACTACCTGCTTTCCTATTGATTCCGCTGTGTATAGGCAGCGCAATGATGGCAGGCGGTGTATGGGGTGCAGTCCCAGGCCTCCTAAAGGCGAAATACGGTGCCCATGAAGTTATCAATACAATCATGATGAACTTCATCGCTTTTGCCCTCATGAACTACCTCGTCACGTCAGTCTACCAAGAACAAGGACAGATGATTCCGCAGACCCCGCAGATTCATGAAACGGCGCGAATCCCACGATTGGCATCTTTCGCACCCTTCCTCCCCGAAAGTAACCCATTAAACGCCAGTTTCTTAATCGCCTGCGGGTGTGTTGCACTTTCTTATATCTTCTTGACTTACACGCGTTGGGGATACGAACTCCGTTTGGTAGGTAATGCGCAAGATGTCGCAGCTTATGGTGGGATCAACCCACGTACTGTGACTGTATGGGTAATGGCATTAAGCGGCGCAGTCGCTGGATTAGCCGGCGTTGCTGAAGTGATGGGATACCGTTATCGGTATCTGGATAGCTTTTCAGCGGGTTGGGGCTTCACTGGAATAGCAGTCGCGCTCTTGGGCAGAAACAATCCGTTCGGTATTTTGGCTGCAGCTGTATTATTCGGATTACTGAACAAAATTGCCTTGGACATCGACATCTTGTTGGGGATCCCGCGCGGGCTATTCCTGGCGGGCCAAGGCATGTTAATCATCTGGTTAGTTAGCATAGAAGGCATCTCACGAAAAACAGAAAGGCGTATCAATAGCTAAACCCGCCTCACCGAACCGCTAAGAAACTTGTTTGTCTAAAAAAGAAGGCTAAGCCCGAAACGAAGTGGAGGGCGTCTCTACGGAAAGGCACGTCAAAATCTAAACCTGCCTCACCGAACCGCAAGGTAAATTAAAAATATGATATTTGAATTGATTCCAAGTGCTTTGCGAATGGCAACCCCCTTAGGTTTCGCCGCGCTCGGCGGGATTTATTCCGAGCGCGCTGGGGTAATTAACCTCGCCTTAGAAGGGATAATGTTGATCGGGGCTTTCGGTTACATTGTCGGAGCGCAAGGTTCTGGGTCAACGTGGATTGGGTTGCTTGTCGGCATTAGTTGTGGGCTGGCGATGGCTCTGTTACATGCTGTCGCAACAGTTACATTTCAGGCGGAACAAGTTGTCACCGGAATAGGCATCAACATTTTGGCGTTAGGAATTACAGAATATCTCTCGCCGCCGCCTGAACAAGTCGGCGGACTGCCACACTGGCAGCTGCCGCTTATCGGTTCATACAGTTTCATCGTCTATCTACTACCCGTATTGATGGTCGCGAGTCACATCCTTCTGTTCAAAACGCCCTGGGGTTTGCGATTGCGTGCAGCTGGCGAATCAACGGAAGCACTGGCAGCACTGAGTTTAAGCCGAGCAAAATGGCAATATCTCGGGATATTGTTAAGCGGACTTTTGGCGGGAGCCGGTGGATGTTTCCTCGCATCTGAAGTTCATTACTTTACAAAAGGAATGACCGCCGGACGCGGTTATCTCGCACTTGCTGCTGTCATCTTTGGGAACTGGCGACCGTTAAGCGGCGTATCGGCATGCTTTCTCTTTGGATTCGCCACCGCCTTAGAACTCACAAACCGATGGAACATTCCCGGACAACTGCTACACAGTCTACCCTATATTTTAACAATGGTCGTGCTCGTCGGGTTCGTAGGGACATCGCGCCCACCCGCGAGCTTGGGGAAGATGAAGTCGTAGGATTTTAAATAACCCCGTAGCGTATATCACCGTACAAAGCCTATTCAGTTTCCCTGTCTTCATCCGCAAGTCCATAGTAGCTGCCATGGCGACTGTAATAACCGTAGGATTTGGCGTGTTTGGGGTTGATCATGTTACAAAGCACACCGATACCTTTCGTCGGGAAGGCTTCTGTCAAATGCCGTAGCCCTGTGAGAATGTCAAATCGACGGGTTTTTGTGATGTCAAAGACATAGATGATCGCGTCAACGATGTTTGCCAAAATCATCGGATCAGCGACAGCGCGCACAGGAGGGGAGTCGATCACTATGACATCATATTCCGACTTCGCGAGCTCCAACCATTCCGTCATCATTTCTGAGTTGAGGAGTTCAATTGGATTCGGCGGCACAGTCCCGCTGGGGACTAAGAATAAATCAGGAATGCCGGTCTGCTTGACTGTTGCGTGAAGGACATCGTACCCGTTTGCTGAGTTTAGATGGATGAGGGCTTCACTTAATCCCGGTTTGCGAGCGTCTGTGCGAGGAACAGGTAATTCAGACGCAGTTGGATCGTCCGGAGTCTCTACCTGAACCAACTGTTCTCTCGGAAAGGTATTATGTTGCGAAGGTCTCCGCATATCGGCATCTATGAGTAAAACTCTATTACCTCTCTGCGTAAGCGCAACGGCAAGATTCGAGGAGATCGTGCTTTTGCCCTCACCGCGAGTTGCACTTGTGACGAGAATTGTTTTCACAGCGGCACCAGGATTGAGAAACGGCAGCTTGGCTTGTAGCACACGAAACGCCTCGGCAGTCCTGGAACTCGGAGCATCGTGAACCATTAGCGGGAGTCGATAGGCACTGCGCCTCTTGATAGAAGGAAGCACCCCAAGGAAGCTTGGGGATTCCGGGAGTGCGTCCAATTGACGGACAGCTTCCTCTAAGCGGAGATAGGTGTCTTTGAAATAATTTTTGGCGACAGCGAACGTCACGCCGAGTAACATTCCAACGAAAGCCCCCAAAACGAGATTCAATTTCAACCGTGGTTTCAAAGGCTCTTCAGGCGCGCGCGCTTTGTCCATCACCTTGATACTTTCCGTGCGGGCTTGGGAGAGAATTTCTGCCTCTCGCATCTTTGTCTCTAAAGCGATAACCTGAGCATTGTAAATCTCAACATCCCGCTTGAGACGATAAAACTCTAATTGGTCAGGAGACCATTTACGAAGTTCAGTGAAGTGTGCGTTAATTTTCTTAGTAACTTCATCCTTCTGCTCCTTAAGACTAATAGAGGCGGCTTCCGCCTCATTCACCTTCTCTCTGAGTGCTTGGTGGAGCGGGTTATAGGTGGAGGTCGTACTTTTTATTTCTTTCTCTTCCTTAGCGAGACGTGCCGCCGTTTCCGTAATCTTCTTATCAATCGCAGTCACTTCTGGATGCGTTTCATCATACTTCCCAAGGAGTTCCGCCTTATCAATTTCATATTGGTTTAAATTATCTTGGAGCTTGGAATGCGACGGATTTCGAGCGATAGTTTCCGATATGAGCTCTTCTGATATACCTTCCAATTCTTCAAGATAAGTGGCATGTCTCAATTTAGCCCCCACCAATTGGTTGATCAATTCATTCTCCGTGACTTGGAGGGACAGAATGATCTGGGCTTGCGTCCCACCTTCTGCGTTTAAGGTCAGCTTCGTGTGCTTTTCCTGAAATGCGAAGAGTTCTTTTTCAGCGTTTGTGAGGTTGTCTTGTGTTTGGTTCAGCATCTCTTGGGTGAGAGGTTTCTGCCACCACTCCATTCTCTCAACAGCTTCCGCTTCAACAACTGTCTGAAACACTGCGGCGATTCTGTTCGCCAGATTCTGTGCCCGTTCCGATACGCGCTCCTTCACAGACCGCGCCCCCCGCTGCTGCACAGTAATCGTAATCACTTTTCCGTCCGGTGACTCTTCGACCTTTAACTGCTCGTCAATAAGTGTTTTTATGAAAAAATCTTCCCATTCGCTGGCTTCAAGTTCCCCCTGCTCTGTAGCCTCCTGATCGAGGGCAATATTCAACACATCGGCAAGCCAGACGATAATCCGTCCACGATGAACGGGCAGCGGGTCAAGAAGTCCCTCGTCCCTGAGTTGGCGGACTGCCGGTGCAATCACAAGATCCCGGGACTGTAGCTGCACAGCGAAAGCACTTACAGATGTTCCACCAATTAACCCGGATATCGGTAACTGTGAGAGTAAGGAGGAGGCGGCTTGACCGTCTAAAACACGAATTGTGGTTTCGGATTGAAAAACTGGCGGTGTGAGGTCCGTTATGAGAAACGCCCCAAAAACGGAAAGCAGAAAAATGAGAAGAACACTCCACTTATTCCGAAAAAGGATCCAAAAATAGTCTGACAATCGAATTTCTCTAACATCTTCAAGGTGCCTATCGGCTGTCTCTGGCATTTGTAACCTCGTTCTATTTTCTTTATTCCTTAGGTGTCCATCCGCAATTAGTTGTACCTGATGAGAACGGTAACAAGCAGGTTCACAAATGATGTCGCGAAAGTAATTACTCGCCAATCTAAACGGGTCCGTTCACGGACGCGGAGCTGGTCCTTCGGGTTCAAGTAAACCGCTGAATGTACCTGATCGAAATTCAATTCCTCTTCTGTCCCATCAGCGCGCGTCAGGAGACATTTTTTCGGATTTGCCCTCTCTTCATTGAACCCACCCGCCATAGCAATGGCCTGTCCCAAAAGTACAGGCTCCGTAATTACATACTGCCCAGGCTTTTCTACTGCCCCTATAACACTTATTTTTGCTTCCGCCAACGGCACATATAATGTATCGCCGGGGCCTAACATCGTATCAACGTCTGCGTTCGTGAGATCGACGACAATACGTTCTTCACTCGTGAGGATTTCCGATTTGTGCAAATCCGCGAAATCTGTTCTCGACCCACCGGCAAGCTTCAACGCTTGCGTCGCTGGCACTTGCGGTTCAGTTATCGGATAAGCACCAGGCGCAATGACCGCTCCTATAATACGCACGGGACGCTGTTGAAAAACAGAAGGAACGAATATCGTATCATAATCTTCCAATAGAATATCAGGACCTCCCGTATTAATAAGATCAATATAATCAACTCTTTTGAACAACTTCCCATCGCGCCAGATAGAAATATCTGTGAGATTTGCACGTTCATAGTTGATCGAGGCGGATGCAAGTGCTTGCAGCAGATAAACCTGTCCAATTTCAAAGACGTGTAAGTTGCCACGGGCTCGCGGTTCAACCGCACCGAATACAAGGATAGTGCGTTTTGGCTGCATAAGCGTTACAAACACACGTGCCGTCGGGAGGTGTTTTGAAAAAGCGGACTGCATTTGCGACTCAAGTTCAGAAACTGTGAGACCGGCAACCTTGATGAGCCCAATAAGTGGATAAGAAACATAGCCGTCTTGTTGAACCGGCACTGGGATTCGTTCTTTGCTGTATTCAGGATATCCATCTACGGTGACGACAAAACTATCGCCAACTTCTAATTTATATGTAGACAATTCTGGGGACTTTTCGACCTTTGGCACAACTTCCGTGCCGACTGCCGGTGCTTCGGCAGCAGGGGCCTCCGCGAAAGTGAGGACAGAAAAACTCAGGTATACCAAAGTGAATAAAAATATCAGAAAACTTTGAGTGGGAGGTTTTGGGAAATAGCAGGCACCATCAAAAAACTGTCGGTGTAAAGAGAGTATGTTCATGAAAAATCACTATCAACCTTTTTAGCAGATTTTTTTGTTTGTTGATTCTCAGACGCAGATCCTTCTTATTTTTTCACATCGCTGAATATTTTAGCAGGTAATCGTCAGGAACGCAAGCGAAAACGACTTTCACCGCCGTAACACCTCCTTAGAGGACACGTTGGGATTCACTTATGTTGATCTGGATATCTAAAAATCGTCTGCCCTGTGCAATTCTCAGTGTTATATGACGTTTGTTGCAAATCGCTTTGGTTTCCTTCAAAAAATCAGGGCTATTTAGTTTTAGGTGTTTTGGTTTCCATTTGGATCGGAACATCGCGAGCACAGCTCGCTCCTACAAAGATATATCACAATTTGATGTTCAATCTTAGCGGAGAACTATAGTGAAATCTAA
Organism: Candidatus Poribacteria bacterium; assembly: GCA_009843785.1. Lineage (GTDB taxonomy): Bacteria > Poribacteria > WGA-4E > WGA-4E > WGA-3G > WGA-3G. The sequence continues at coordinate 15,907 of VYCT01000053.1, forward strand.
AATAAAGAAACACTTTCATCCCCCAGTAGGTTCGGTTGCCTAACCGAACCTACGCAGCGCGGCCTATTAATTCTAAACTTTACTATAAATGCCCGTCGAAAAAATAATGTTTGTTGCTTTAACGTGCGGATTTATGCTAATATAATGTTGTGAATTTAAAAGCTACTTTTGCACAACTTCAAGGCAAACGGGTAATAATTGTCGGTGATGTCATCGTGGACGCATATATCTGGGGGGATGTAAACCGAATTTCGCCTGAAGCCCCTGTACCCGTATTTGAAACCGAGGCAGAAAAAACCGGATGCGGAGGCGCGGCAAATGTCGCACAGAATGTCGCCAGCTTGGGCGGCGACGCAATCCTGGTCGGTGTCGTCGGGAAGGACAGCGAAGGCGAAAAGTTAATCCAGATGCTAACCGAAATGAACCTTGCCACCACTGGGATCTGTATAGACACTCAGCGACCGACAAGCACAAAAACACGTGTGATTGCGCGTGCGGATACCACGGCTTTTGCGGGGCGCGAGCGTGATTCAGGACACCATCTGCTTCGCATAGATAGAGAATCCAAACAGGAAATCTCTATAGAGATGCAAGCACATCTATTGAACAGTGTCGTTTCCGAGTTGCCAACGAGTGACGCAATTATCTTTGCAGATTACGATAAAGGCGTGATTAACGCACAGCTCATCCGGGACGTTATGAAACATGCCCAACCCTATGATATCCCTATTATCGTCGATCCGAAGCGAGACAACTTTTGGGATTATAAAGGTGTAACAGCCATTACACCAAATCACAATGAGGCTGGCATCGCCGTTCAGAAAGAGATAACCGATGTGCGGCAGCTTCTCGCTATTGCTGAGGAGATCATAAGCCGGTTATCGCTCAAAGCGTTGTTAATTACACGCGAGGCAAAAGGGATGTCTCTCTTTCAACGCGAAGCTGACGGAAGTCTGCAAGTCAAACACCTACCACCGCAGTCTAATGTCGTAACAGATGTGACAGGTGCCGGTGATACAGCTGTCGCCGTTTTCACACTCGCGCTTGCGGCAAACGTCGATTTTTACAACGCTGCGGTATTGTCAAGCCTCGCGAGTGGGATTGCCGTTGGAAAAATGGGGTGTGCTACCGTCACCCCCAAGGAACTGCTGAATGCAATTGAAACCGAAACCGTTGTTTCTGAATTGTGCGGGGAGCTGGAATGAAAACTGTCTTTCTTGATCGAGATGGGGTCATCAACCGGAACCCACCGAATATGGGTTATGTCCGAAGGTGGTCAGAATTCTCTTTCATTCCGAACGCACGGAAAGCTATTCGAGAACTGACGCAAAATGGTTATCGCATCATTGTCGTAACCAATCAAGCCGGGATTGGGAGAGGACTTTTTTCAGAGGAGAACCTGAGGGATATCCACTCTCGAATGGTTTCCGAAATTGTGGAAGCCGGTGGCAGAATTGACGCGGTTTATTACTGCCCACACCATCCGAATGCAGGATGTGAGTGTCGAAAACCGAAACCCGGTATGTTAACACGCGCTGGACGTGAGCATAATATTGAACTATCAAGCACATATCTGATCGGCGATTCAATAACAGATATTGAGGCAGGACAGCGCGCTGGAACCAAAACATTGCTTGTTTTAACTGGACTTGGACAGGAGAGTTACTACCATTACATTAATACCAAACCTTGTGGGCGCACCCATAAAAACGGATACCGCCCCGAAAAAATTTTCACGGACCTCTATACAGCGACGCGCTGGCTCAGGAAAAATTAAAATAATGAAAAACTGAAATTGTAGCCCGTAGCGTAGTGGAGGGGTTTTTGATAGGGTATTTCTTCAGTTCTACAGAGAAGACTACCACATTTCCAACTCACCTGACCGAACCGCAAGGAAAATTAAAAGTATGATACTTGAAAAAATAGAAACCCGGACTGCTCACGCGGGTGTCATCGGTCTTGGCTATGTTGGGCTGCCGCTTATGGTCGCAATTGCGAGTGCGGGCTTCCGAGTTACAGGTATTGATATCAACCCCGAAAAAATTGAACGGTTGAAGCAGGGGATATCAGATGTACCCGATGTCGCCGATACAGCCTTCGCGCCCTTGATTATGTCCGGGCAGATTCAAGTAACCACAGACTTCAGTGTGCTTCAGGAATTGGACACGGTCAACATCTGCGTGCCAACGCCTTTGCATGAAAACCGGACACCGGATATGCAGTTTATCGTCGCCGCAGTAGAACAAGTTGCCCAGCACCTCCATTCCGAACAGCTGATTGTCCTTGAGAGTACCACCTACCCCGGCACAACCGAAGAGTTTGTGCTACCAATGCTCACGCCCCAGTTAAATAAAAATGGATCCGATCAAACTCCAAAAGTAGGGCACGATTTCTACCTCGCTTTCTCCCCTGAGCGTATTGAACCTGGAAATAGCACCTACTATATGACGAATACCCCGAAGATCATCGGTGGGGTTACACCGCGCTGCACGCAAGTTGCCCAAACTTTCTACTCACAGTTCATCAGTAAAACACATATAGTATCCTCATCTCGGACGGCTGAGATGGTGAAATTACTGGAAAACACGTTTCGGAGCGTCAATATCGGGTTAATCAACGAAGTCGCCCTGATTTGCAACCGGATGGATTTAGATATATGGGAAATCGTTGACGCTGCTGCAACGAAACCCTTCGGATTTATGCCATTCTATCCAGGGCCCGGCCTCGGCGGGCACTGTATCCCAGTCGATCCACATTACCTCTCTTGGAAGGCGCAGAAGTATCAATATCATGCTCGGTTCATTGAACTCGCCAGCGAAATTAACAGTGAAATGCCCAAATATGTGGTAGACAAAATCAGCCATGCCTTGAATCTCCAGCGTAAACCCCTTAACGGGTCAAAACTATTAATTCTCGGTGTCGCCTATAAAAAAGACATCGGTGACACACGCGAATCGCCCGCGCTTGAGGTAATTCGTTTAATTCTTGACAAAAAAGCGGAATTCATATATCATGACCCCTATGTAGAATATCTGTCTCTCAATAGCAGAGAAACCTATCATTCAGAACCACTGACAGCCAATTTGGTTCAAAGTGCCGATTGCGTTGTAATTCTGACCGATCACGGTGCTATAGACTACAAGTGGCTCGTCGAACATGCCCAATCAGTTGTCGATACGCGCAACGCGACGCGCGGTGTACAGAAGGGACAAGAGAAAATTATCAAAATCTAATCTTTATCATATTCGTCGGAGCATAATAATGTCATACTCAAACTTAAAATTGCAGATACATCGGGACCAACTGACTTGGTTTCTCGACCTGCTTTTAGATGAAAGGGAGGTCTTCCAACTGAGTGCCTCTACCGGTATCGTTCCTGATGTAGACAAACTCTATGCCTTGTCAAGGCGAGAATTATTGGTAAATCTCACAGATGCGTTTTCGGGTGTAGTTGACAGCGCGGAACCGACTGTTGAAAATAGCGATGCTCACACATCCAACCCTAAAATAAACAACGCTGAAGCCTCAATCGAAGCGTTAGCCAGCGAGTTCCTCAGCGAGAAGGCGCAAGCCGCAATCTCGCGAGTGGGCTATATGGAGGTATCGGAAATCAAAACGTTTTTCAAAACGTCTGATATCCTCATCGAAGCAGGCGACTTCGCCGAAGTTGTATGGGCACTCCTTACTGACCAACGTACTGCGGTTGTCGAACACGGCTATAAACTCCTTAATACAACCTATGAATCTATAAACGTAGCACATACAAACGGGTACGAACGCCCCACCCGTAACGAACACCTCGAGGAAATTGAGGCTCAGGCTGCCTACAATTTAGAAAACACAGATCAACACCCCGGACCTTCGGTCCGAGAAATCGAGCAACTTGAACAACAATTAGCAAACTCAAAAGCCGAATACCTCTCACTTGAACAGAAACACAGTCGATTAGACCAACAGCGCGCCTTTCTCTTAGAGGAGAATAAAGGACTGAAAAACAAAGCGGAAACCCACCATGGAAACGAGAAACGGTTGAAGGAACTTGAACAGGAAAATAGTGCACTCCGTGAACAGATTGCGCAATATACGGAAAACACTGCAGCGTTACAGCAACTCGCTAAGGAACACGAAGTCCTGCTCGGAGAAAAAAAACGGCTGGCGGAACAGTTGAAAGAATATGAACAGATTCAGTCAGCCAAAGAGACCTTCACCACCGATCTTAAATTAGTTGAGGAAGCAATCTACAAAGGGCACCAAGGGCTCGAAGATTTTCAGACCAGCTTAGGTAGCCATTTTGAGGCATTGGAAAATTGTCATCAAGCCGCGCGCGGCGCATTGAATCAAATCCGCCAAACCCTTGCTTATTTAGATACACAGCAACTCACGGAAGGCGAGGATGCCTATCCGATAACCGCTGATCAACCTCGCGTTGGTGTTTTTGTCGATGTCCAAAACATGTTTTACGCTGCCAAAGATCGGTACGGCGGAAGAGTCGATTACATCAAATTGCTTGATCTGATCGTCGGTCCGCGTTACCTTATGGGCGCCTATGCCTACATTGTCCAAATACCGGAAATCGACCAAGCCCCCTTTCTGTCACTTCTTGAGCATAACGGATATACCATTAAGAGCAAAGATTTACGCTTACGCGGTGACGGATCAGCAAAGGGTGATTGGGATGTTGGAATCGCTGTGGATGTCGTTTCAATGCTCGGTTCATTGGATGTTGTCATCTTAGCAAGTGGTGATGGTGATTTCTGCCCGCTCGCTGAACTCATCAAGCAACAGAATAAACGCGTGGAGGTTGTCGCTTTTGAACACAACACTTCTATGGATTTACAACAGATTGCAGACCAGTTCTACCCAATCGGGGACGAACTCCTCATATAGACCAAAAGAGTTGTTGCAAACTCAGTCCACTTTTACTTCCACAAGACGCATTACCCTTCTCAGCGTACATGAGATGCTGTTGGTGAAGGAGACATCCACGTGCGGCATTTCAAATACATTTTAAACTGCTATCCTCTTCTGCAATTCTGGATATGCCCCATTCTTGCTATTCTTTCTCTGCTTATTGTCATAGACACCTCCAGCGCAGAATGGTCATCTTCAGCAACACAAAACCTTCCATTATGCACAGCAGAAAACGAACAACGCTTCCCAGTTCTCATTGCTGATGGACAGGGCGGAACTATCGTCGCGTGGAGCGATGCGCGACATGCGAATCGCGATATTTTCGCACAGCGCGTCAGTACAACAGGAGATATGCACTGGAACGCGAACGGTATCCCTATCTGTGATTTGCCTTCATCGCAAAGTTGGCCCCTGATCGTCAACGACACCATGGGCGGTGCTATTCTCGTTTGGGGCGATACACGACACGGCAATCAGGACAGTTACGCCCAACACATTGACGCAAACGGTAATAAATTATGGGATATTGAAGGCGTACCGGTCTGTACGCATCCAACATTGCAAGATGATTTGAACGCTATTGCTGACAGTAAAGGCGGTGTAATCGTTGTATGGGAGGATTGGCGAAACGGCAACCAAGATATTTATGCCCAAAGAATTGACAGTACCGGAAAACCGCTTTGGGAAGCGAACGGTGTGCCAGTCTACAAGGGCGATGGAGACCAGTATGACCCGGTTTTAATCGCAGATGGACAAGGCGGCGCCATTTTCGCATGGTGGGATATCAGCACTCCCGATTGGAATATATTCGCGCAACGTCTGTCTGCCGAAGGTAAACCGCTTTGGAATCCGGTTGATAGTGCAGAAGGCACTCCCATTCCAGTCTGTGTCGCGACAGGTAACCAAGGGGCACCGGTTGCGGTGAGCGACGAAAAAGGCGGCGTGTTCTTCGTCTGGTCAGACTACCGGAATGATCCGAATTTCTACACGAGGGCACAATTATATGCGCAACACATAACGGCTCAAGGGAGTGCCGTGTGGGAAAAGGACGGCATCCCTCTCTGCGAACTGCAGGTGAATCAGCAACAACCTGACTGTATTCCCGATGGAAGTGGTGGTTTCATCGTCACGTGGTGGGACGAGCGAGACATTTTCGCGGATATCTATGCGCAACGTATTAACGCAAATGGTGAACCGTTGTGGCACGACGAAAACTTACAGCTCCAAAAGGGGGGCATCCCTGTCTGCACTGAGGGCGGCGTTCAACGGCTGCCACAACTCGTTCCAACGGACGAAGCTGGAGCGATTGTCTATTGGCTCGATTACCGTGAAGATTTTGGCGATTCCACGGAGGATGCGATCTACGCACAAAGGCTTGATGCTGACGGCAAACCGCTTTGGGAAATTAATGGCATCCCTGTCTGTAGTGCCCCAAAAGCACAAATTACGCCGCGAGCCATCCCCACCCGTGCTAACGCCGCAATCATCGTCTGGGGGGATGCACGCGGGGCGGATGAGGATATCTATATCCAACGCATTCCGGCTGAGGCAAAATAGCGTTGACTTCACGGGCTTTCTATGCGATAATACATACAACAAAGGAGGGCGAAAACATGTCGGAGCAAGATTTCAGAGAACGCGTATTGAGTGCCATTGATGATCTCAAACGGACGATCGACCGAATGGACGACAGAATAGATAGAAGACTGACAACCATAGAGGAGGATGCAAGAAATTTACGCGATGAGCTCACGGCACTGCGTGGTAATGTTAGAGATGAAATCGGCGATGTTAGAGATGAAATCGGTGAGCTGCGCGGTGACATTAGATGGATTCGCGGTAAATTAGAAGGAAGACAGGAAGCAACATCAAACAAAGACGTAAAAACTGCAATATGGATAGCACTCGGATCTGCATTAGCAGCCATCATATCGTTGATTAAGTCGTTCTGGCAATAGGGTGTTCCGAAAAAATATAGAAGGAGTTCTTATGACGAAACGCACGCAGCTCGCCCCCGCGAAACGCGCAATTATTATCGGCATGGATGGGGCAAGCATGGAACTGGTTAAGAATATGATTGACTGGGGACATACCCCGAATATGGCGAAACTGCTCCAAACTGGGGTCTACCGTCCGATGATCGGCGTATTTCCGACATTGACACCCCCGGGATGGACAGCACTCTCAACAGGTTCCTGGCCCGGGACGCATCAGGTGATGGATTTTAATATTCGGGCTGTCGGGGAACGTCTTGACAAAACGGTATGGGGCATTAACACAGCACTGTGCCAATCCGAATACTTATGGAATCTCGTAGAACGTGCCGGCGGAAAACCGATTTTAGTGAAATGGGAAATGTCTTGGCCCCCCACTGTCAAGACCGGGATTCAGGTGGAGGGTACAGGACCCGGTGTCTCCAACCACCATCAGATTGCCGGGTATCACCTCTTTGTCGCTGGAAAATGGGCACCGCGTCCTATTGGTGGACAGCGCGACCCAGAAACACTGGATCCAAGCGCATTACAGAAAGTACGACATATCGATCCCGTTACGATTGAAGCCGTTGACAACGAGAAATGGAGTGATTTGCCTGATTCCGCTGAACCGGTACAGGAGGTTGCGCTGACGATCCGACCTCTATCACGCGGCAGAGAAGATATGATGCCGTCGGTCTATTCCGAAAGCGAAGCATCTGACGAAACACGGGTCCCAAAACCGTTTTACGGGTTGATTTACGCCTCTGGCGACAATGGGTACGACCGAGTGAGGATTTGCAAGAGCCGATCCGGAGCGGATAGCGTCGCCGATTTGGGTGTCGGTGAATGGAGCGAGTGGTGGTTAGATAGCTTTGAAATTGAAGGGAACACTGCAGAGGGGTACGTCCGAATGAAACTCGTGACGCTCACATCAACGGCTGATGCTTTTGAACTCTTTGTGCCACAAATCTGGCCCAGAGTCGGATATACCGTCCCGGATACAGTCGCCACCACGATTGATACGGAAATCGGTTCGTTCCTTCAAAACCCGGCTCGTGATGCGCTTGGACAAATGGACGATGATACCTATTTTGAAGTCTTGGATTACCACCACCAGCGTCTGGCAGATGTCGCGACGCATCTCGCAGCAAACAACGATTGGGATGTTCTGATGGTGGAAAGCCACGCGCCGGACTACGCCAGTCATTTCTTCCTTAGCCAAGCAGATGAAATTAGTGGCGCGCCACCGGAAACAATCCATCGGTGCCGTGAAGGGTTACGGCGCACTTATGAATCCGTTGATCGGATGATTGGGCGTGTCATAGAATACGCTGATGACGATACAGTTGTCCTCGTCTGTGCCGACCACGGCGGGACCCCGAACCAATTCCGTGCCGTGGATATTGAATCGGTCTTGGAAGAGACAGGGTTTATTGTCAAAGATGCAAACGGTGAGATAGATTGGACCAAAACACGGGCTGTTAATGTCGGATTAGTCCATATCTTCATTAACTTAGCCGGACGTGAACCCGAAGGTATCGTCGCTCCTGAGGACTATGAAGAGACACAACGTGAACTTATCGCCGCTTTGCACACCTATAAGGATGCCAAAACTGGACGGCATCCGTTCACCTTAGCCGTCACGCGTGCGGATGCTGAGATGTTTAACCTACAAGGCGAATTAGTCGGCGATGTGGTCTATGCGCTGCGCCCCGAATTCGATGGCGCGCACGGCAAGCAGTTGCCTTCCGTGAGTTTCGGTATCGGCGGCCAACACTCTACATTTATTCTATCGGGGGCTGGCGTTCGGCAAGGCATCGCATTGGAACGGCAGGTTCGCGTTGTCGATGTTGCACCGACGCTCTGCTATCTACTCGGACTTCCGATGCCTGATAAAGTAGAGGGTGGTGTCGTTTACGAGGCACTAACGGACCCGAATTGGCATCTGACAGCACTTGCGGCTTTGGAGTGAACAACAAAGCAGACACATGTTTTAAGAAGGCACACCGATGCCGCATCGCTCGCGCAATTCTTCAAGCGTATAGGTGTTGATGACATCGGTTTTTGTGAGCCAACCGCGACGGGCAACATTCAAACCAGAGTGTCGGTGTGTTAGTTGTCGAATAGCGTGCGCATCGGTATTGACCGCTAACAACACACCCGCGTCTTTTGCCATCCGCACAAACCGAGGGTCAAGATCCAATCGACTCGGTGAGCCGTTAATCTCCAAAACGGTACTATTTTCTGCAGCCGCTGCAATGACTTCCTCAAGATTCAGCGGATAGCCAAGTCTGTGCCCGAGCATCCTACCTGTCGGATGTCCGATGATATTGACAAACGGGTGCTCAATTGCACGGACAATGCGCTTTGTCATTTCTGCTTCGGTTAGGTTGAAATGGCTATGGACGCTTGCAACAATAATATCAAGCTGCGCTAAGATCTCATCGGGGAAATCCAGAGTGCCGGACCGCCGAATATCGACCTCAGAACCCGCAAGGAGTGTGATCCCCTCGATCTCAGCATCTAATTCACGGACCTGCTTCACCTGTTCAAGGAGTCGTTCCTGATCCAAACCGTTTGCGACGGTAGAAGAGACCGAATGGTCGGTAATAGCGAAGTATTCAAGACCATCTGCTTTTGCTGCCGCCACCATCTCTTGAAGTGTATTCCGTCCATCGCTCGAGTCAGTATGTGCGTGTAAGTCGCCTCGCAAGTCGGCAAATTCAACGAGATCCGGTAAGGTGTTAGCTTGAGCCGCTGCGACTGATGTGCCATCTTGTCGAAGCTCAGGCGGAATATAGGCGAGTCCAAGTTTTTCATAAATTTCTGCTTCTGTGGTGCCGTGTTCAGTCGTTCGCGGGGAAGGACAATCGGGTAGCGCGTCAAAGTGGGCATCTGCTGCTGTCGTTAAGAATAAGGTTAGTTCGGATGTGGCAGCGGTACAGAGATAGATAGAGACTGGAAAATCTTGGTCAATATAGAATTGAATTACGGGGAGCATATCTCGGATATCGTTTGTCGGTTCGTTTTGACTTTTTTCAATGAAAGATGCACTGTTGCTATCATATAGATACTCGGTTTGATCGCCTGTTTTGAAAACTATTTGTGTTTGCGAGAAGGGTTCAAGAAACGCTTGCAGCGAATCAGGAACGACACCCTTCTCAAACTGAAATACTGACGCATCCTGACACTCAGCAATCAATTCTATACCTCGACAGATCTCTTCGTGTCGCCGTAAATGCCCCGTGAATTCGGGTTTCCGTTTTATCCATCTAAATTGTGCTAAGTTCTCGGAAATCCGTTGGGCGATCGGCAAAACAGCCCACAGTGGGCGTGCTTCCCGAAGCTCCATGCGAAACGCTAAACTCTCGGCTATCATTTGAAGGGTCTTCTTTCCGAACCCCTTCATATTATTAAGTTTCCCGCTCTCCAGCAACGTCTGGAGGTCCTCAAGATTCCGCACACCGAGTTCCTGATAGAATCTACCGACAGTCTTCACACCGACACCTCGGAGTTCAAGCACTTCAAGTATCCCGGTCCCCATTTCCGCTGTGAGGTTGTCATAGTATTTGCAGCGTCCGGTTTCCAGCATCTCAACCGTTTTGTCTTGGATAGCTTTCCCGATGCCGGGTGTCGCTCGGAGTTGTTCGACTGCACTCCTATTGTAACCCGGGGCATCCTGTTCAGGGGCTTCAGCAGCGAGTTCGTATGGAAAGTCTTCGATGACATCGGCTGCGCGCGCATAAATCCTTGCGCGAAACGCATCGTCACCTCGGATTTCGAGGAGGGATCCGATAGCTCGAAACACAGCACTGATCTCACGATTTGTCATATTTAACACCCTTCCACAATAGCGAATTGGTCGATTTTAAAGGATCTTTAAGCCTTAAACTACTTCGCGAAATTATACACAATGCTCCTTGAAAATTCAACTCTAATAAAGATTTCTCCAATCCTGGTAGGTTCGGTTTCCTAACCGAACCGGATTCTACGCGGAAACCTTGAGGACTCCAAAACTCTCTTCAATCCCGTTGCGGTTCCCAGGCCCGGTAGGTTCGGTTTCCTAACCGAACCGGATTCTACGCGGAAACCTTGAGGACTCCAAAACTCTCTTCAATCCCGTTGCGGTTCCCAGGCCCGGTAGGTTCGGTTTCCTAACCGAACCGGATCGTCCGCGAAACCTTGAGGACTCTAAAACTCTCTTCAATCCTGTCTCGGTTCCCAGGCCCGGTAGGTTCGGTTTCCTAACCGAACCGGATCGTCCGCGAAACCTT
>VYCT01000053.1:27077-28130 GCA_009843785.1 Candidatus Poribacteria bacterium
TCCCAGGCCCGGTAGGTTCGGTTTCCTAACCGAACCGGATCGTCCGCGAAACCTTCTTCATCTCCACCATACCGGCAATTATTCCATCTCAAATTTACATCGCCAATATGGATAATCTCGCGATGATGCCACTATACCTGTTCTTATAGGGTTCGTATAGCAATAACGGATAGTTTTGTTTAATACAGTCTCCGTCCGAATACCCCAATCGGTGTAACCTTTCTGCCAAAGGGCTCCGTTTCGAGACAGATGTTTGTTAATTTGGCGTGCAGTAAAGAGTTTCAGAGAATGCAAAACCTTTGAAAGTGTCTGTCCTTCTCCGAGTTTGATGACCGTGTGTACATGATCCGGCATCACCATGACACATATCCATTCAATGCGGTTCTCTGCTTCTAACCAGTCAAATGTATTGAAGATAATCAAGGCAATTGTGTTATCGGCGAGAATCTTCTGCCGTTGATGTGTGCAAATGATGATGTGATAATATGCCCCTGGTATTGAGACTCTACCTTTGTATCGGTTGCCGCTGTGGTATTTGGAAGAGGTAGTCATATATGATTTTCTCACTCGGCCCCCAGGCCCGGTAGGTTCAGTTTCCTAACCGAACCGGATTTTACAACGTTCTGGTAGGTTCGGTTTCCTAACCGAACCGGATTCTACAACGTTCTGGTAGGTTCAGTTTCCTAACCGAACCGGATTCTACAACGTTCTGGTAGGTTCGGTTTCCTAACCGAACCGGATTCTACGCGGAAACCTTGAAAACTTCAAAAACCTCTTGAATCCCGCACTGGGCCCCAAGGCGGTAGGTTCGGTTTCCCAACCGAACCGGATTCTACGCGGAAACCTTGAAAACTTCAAAAACCTCTTGAATCCCGCACTGGGCCCCAAGGCGGTAGGTTCGGTTTCCCAACCGAACCGGATTCTACGCGGAAACCTTGAAAACTTCAAAAACCTCTTGAATCCCGCACTGGGCCCCAAGGCGGTAGGTTCGGTTTCCCAACCGAACCGGATTCTACGCGGAAACCTTGAAAACTTCAAAAACCTCTTGAATCC
>VYCT01000051.1 GCA_009843785.1 Candidatus Poribacteria bacterium
AATTAATGGGGTAATCATCTAACTAAACCCGGTGCGGTTAGGAAACCGCACCATAGGTGTCAATTTAGGGAGTTTTCGCAGGAATGTCTCTAAAAATGCCGCCCCTCTGGGGCTTGGGTCTGTGAGGTCCCGTTTTTCTACAGAGATACCATCCCTACGGGATTCAGGAGGGTTTTGAAGTTTTCAAGGTTTTCGCGGAGGAGCCGGTTCGGTTAGGAAACCGAACCTACCGGACCTGGGGATTCAGGCGGTTATTTTCCTTAAATTGACACCTATGGTGTATAACTATAAACGCCCACATTCGGCGTTAGGGTATTTGACACCTATGGAATTTCAACGACAAACCTTCTCTTAACTTTGCTAATTTTTGGTCTAAATAAAGGGTGGCACTTCACCCTGCCCCTTGTTTTGTGTACAACTCCAATCCATTCGCTGAATTTTTCTTGAATTGGTGCCTCACGTTGTGTTACAATTTCCATACTGAAAATATCTGTCTACCTTCCTTTTTCTAACCGGAGCCTCCATGCTTGATGTCATCTTTTTTCGCACTGAAACAGGACGTGAACCCGTGCGAGAATGGCTCAGCAATTTTGATGAGGATCTGCGTTTGGCGCGAAGGCGAAGAGACCTATCAAAAAGTAGGAGTGAATAAAACATGAATAAACATCACGGTAGCAAATTTGATACATATCTCAAAGAAAAAGGCACCTTTGAGGAAGTCAAGGTGCGCGCCCAAAAGCGGTGGGAAGAATTACAAACTGAGGAGCAGGGGAGTGGCTCTGAAATTACCAAAGATTCGCCCGGGTACCTCGCCCGATTTTTCCAATGGATCCGACAGACCTGCAACCTCTAAGAAACAAGTGGTTTGAAGATATGATTTATAGTGAAACCTAAAAATAAAGAGACACTTTCATCCCCCCGGTAGGTTCGGTTTTGCGGCGTACGCGAAGAAACACCCAAGCAAAAACCCCAAATGCGACCTGCATTTCAACCGAAGGGGTATGCCAAGGACGCTAATGAATTCTAAATTAAAATATGTGATTGGTTTTTTAATTTTTTTAGGACTTTGTTTTATCTTCCAGTGGCGTGCCGGACAGGTTAGCGATGCTGAAACGCTTGTGTGGTACAGCATCATCCCACCGCTGCTTGCTGTCACGTTAGCCATCGTAACAACCCGATTGTTTCCGAGTCTCTGTATAGCCGTTGGTGTTGGGCTTGTGCTCTCGTGGTATCAGAAAGGTGGGACACCGAGCGGTTTCTTGGCAGAAACTGTTTGGTTCGTCCGTGCCGTGAGTGTCGGGAATGATGGGATAGACCTCTTCAATTTCTGGGTAGTCCTGTTCGTTTGTCTTATCATGGCGACGATCTCTGTTGTAGTTGCCTCCGGTGGCATTGGCGGTGTGGTTATCTGGCTCTCCCAGTTTGCGAAGGGGCCGCGTTCCGCACAGTTTATCACGGGTTTGATGGGGATCGTCATCTTTATTGGCGATTATTCCAATGCGATGCTCGTCGGACCGACAATGCGTCCGCTCACCGACCACCATCGCGTCAGCCGTGAAAAGTTGGCGTTCCTTGTGGATTCGACAAGTGCCCCGATTGCTGGGCTTGCATTTGTTAGTACCTGGATTGGCTATGAGGTAGGACTCTTTGAAGATATATCGGGGACACTTGGGCTTGGACGTGACGGGTATTCCATGTTTTTCGATGCGCTCAGTTTTCGGTTTTACTGTGTGTTGACCATCATTTTTGTTATTGTCAATGCGATCAGTGGCAGAGATTATGGAGCGATGCACCAAGCCGAGACCCGCGCGCGCGAGACAGGAGACATTGCCGCCCCAGATGCACAGGCACTCGGACACGCCGGATCTTTTACCAGTCTACCCAACGCCGTTGTCCAACCCTTTTCGGCGGTTCTACCACTTTTAACGCTTTTTGGATTGCTATTGGGCGGTTTCTGGATTGATGGCAACGGGACTGGATCTATTCTGTCGCTAACATCTTGGCGGAACGCGCTTTCAGAGGCGAACAATGTGATGGTGCTTGCCTGTGCGGCAGCAAGTGCATTTGTCGTTGCGATTATCTGTGCACGTTCGCTCTCAAAGCTACAGTTTTCGGATATCGCTCCGGTCGTTTGGAACGGTATAAAAGGGAGTCTCACACCTTTAAGCATTCTGTTATTGGCATGGGGGCTCAAGGCGAGTTGTGATAGACTCCTGACGGGTGATTTTCTTGCGACGATGCTCAGTGATGTTGTATCGCCACTCTGGTTCCCAATTCTCGTCTTTATCTGTGGTGCTGTGACCTCTTTTGCAACCGGCACGAGTTGGGGCACAATGGCGATCCTGATTCCGACTGCAATTCCAGTGGCGTTTTCGCTTGATGGCGATAGTTATGGACTGACGACAATCATTTGCCTCGGTGCAGTGCTGGATGGTGCCATCTTCGGAGACCACTGCTCACCGCTTTCGGATACAACGATTTTGAGTTCTATCGCCAGCAGTTGCGATCCGCTGCACCATGTGCGAACACAATTGCCCTATAGCCTTACTGTTGCAAGTATTGCGCTATTTTGTGGTTATCTGCCTGCTGCGCTTGGTATCTCTTCAGCGATCGGGATTGGCGGTGGCACAATCTTAATTGTATTGTTGCTTTTTGGCGTAGCTCGCAAGCCAAAACTTGCTACATAAACGTATGGAGTTGCAGGTTTCCGTAAGGTTTAAGAAAGGAGCATGATATGAAGGTGGCACTTGAGGGAAAGGTAGCAGTTGTTACGGGGGGTGCGAATGGCATCGGTCGCGCGATTGTAGATCAGTTAATTGATAATGGTGCTTCTGTGGCAATTGTTGATATTGATGTAGAGGCAGGTAAGGAGACCGTCAAAGAAATTCAGCAAAGCGGCCGAACAGGTCTATTTGTGGAAGGCGATGTGTCGGACGCAGCGCAGATGGAGATTGTCGCAGATCAAATTGCGGGGCACTTTGGCACAATTGAGATTCTGGTGAACAACGCTGGGATTAATACTAAGAGCGATAGGGTGCCGATTCATCAGTATACCTTAGCGGATTGGCACCGTATTTTGCAGATAGACCTCACTGGTGTTTTCACAACGAGTCGTGCGGTTATCCCATATATCCTTAAATCTCATAGCAGGTCTGGTTCGGAGAATGCGACTGGACGTATTGTTAACATCAGTTCTATTGCGGGGTTGGTGCCGTTACGTTTGCAGAGTGCTTACGTCGCTGCGAAAGCAGGCGTTGCCAATCTGACGCGTTCAATGGCGTTAGAACTCGGACCAGAGGGAATTCTGGTAAATGCTATCGCACCAGGTTCGACGTTAACCCGTGGCACGGAGGCACTCTTTTACGGGGACGATGGAGCATATACGGAAAACGCGGCAAGTTTACTATCGCACATCCCGCTTGGGAGACCCGGGCAGACGACGGAAATCGCGGCAGCAGTGCTTTTTCTTGTTTCGCCGGATGGGAGTTTTGTCAACGGTAGTGTTCTCTAGGTAGACGGTGGATGGACTGCTGGCTATACGCGGGATTGGTAGATGTGAGGGTACGCAAATCGCGAGCGACAAGAAACACCCAAGCAAAAACGCTCGCTCCTACAAGAAGATAGATGTGTAAATCGCGAGCACAGCTCGCTCCTACAGTTAAGGGAGATGAAAAATGGCAAAAATTACCACGTTTAAAGGGTATCAAGGGGAACCGCCTATTCCGAAACCTGCGCATCAGGTGCAAGCGAACGTTGTCACGGTTCAAGATGGGGTGCCTGTAAGGTACTCAGGTTGTGATGGCATTGGTGTGCGTGTTGTACATCCAGCGAACCCGAACGCGCCTGCAGAGAACTTGGGGCTCGTCATGTTTTTTGTGCCACCGCATGTTGTGCTTGAGCCGGGGAGCCACCACACCGAGGAGTGCTACGTCATCCTAAAAGGTAAAGGTGTGATGACGCTTGCGGGTGAAAAAGTGCCTGTTGAAGCGGGGACGTTCATCCATCTTCCGCCGTGGTGTGAGCATGGGATTGAAAACACAGGCGATGAATCGATGGAGGTATTAATCTGTACCTCTCCGCCGAACCCGTAAATTGACCAAAAAACGTTGTTTTGAGGAATCAAATGCCTGATTTGAAGGGACTTGTGCCTTCTCACAGGCATTTTTTATTTTTAATTCAACTTTTTCACTACATTTTCGTTAAATAAAGTATCTTAACCTAAGCTGCCACCTTGTGTTAAATAAACGAGAATCGCAGGGGCAGGACACCAGAATTAAAGGCAATTCCTTGTATTTTCAATCAAAATCGGTGGATGCCTGTCTAAATTATTGTAAGTAGCAACTTGGGTTATCTTAAGTGTTTAGAAACCACACGTTTAACCTGTGGGGGATTGATTTATGCGCGATTCGATGGGCGGTTTTGACAGTGGAAGATCATCTCGGAGACGACGGTCAAGTTCTTATAGTAATGGCGGCGGACGCCTACGGAAGTTAGACCACGAACCCTTGTCGACAACGGAAGAGGTGCCTGAACTTCTCAAAGAGCAGGCAGAGGCACGACTTGAAACTGGAGAGGAGATCAAGGTATCTGTTTCGACGGATCTGCGGTTTGATGGTACCTACGGCAAAGATTGGTTGTTAGTTACGAACAAGCGGATCATCGCTTTTAATCAGAATGGTGTTCTCGGACATCATCTACGAGAGGTGCCGCTCTCAGCCGTCGAAGATGTTGAAATCCTTGAGATGTACGGGAATAATATTCTGAAGGTGAGTACTGCGGACAACGCTTTTGAAGTGTCGCGCTACTCCAAGCGGTTGACTCCGAAGTTTGGTCGTGCTGTTTCAGAGTTGGAACAATTGATACCAGAAACCGAGGTGAATTCCAACGGTAGGCCTCGCGGTGGACGCGGTAGACGTGGACGGGGTCCAGGCGGTATGCCCTTTGGAGAGGATAAAGGACGGTGTGAGAAGTGTGGTCATCCTATTCCGAGTTGGTCAGGGGTCTGTGTCAACTGCGTTCAAAAAGGGAAGCTTATCTTTCGGCTCCTGAAGTACGCTGTGCCGTTTTTGCATGTTATTGTACCGGCGTTTATCATCATGATGATAGTTCGTTTTATTGGTGCTTATCCACAGATACTCAGCCGGGATCTGGTTGACAGGATTATAGTACCTGCCGGGCACGCAGTTGCTGCGGGACAACCGATTCCAGTAACAGATTGGGGACACCTGCAGGGAACCGTAGATTTTTTAGGACAATGGTTTGGGAATATGCCGGTCGGTGGCAGTTTCGGACACCTTATAGGTATCGTTTTGATCCTAGCGGGTGTTCGCGTGTTCGGGATGGCGGCATCCGCTATACGCGGCTATATGATGGCCTGGGTCGGTCAGAATGTCACAAGATGCCTCCAGAACGAGACCTATGAACACCTCAACGCGCTCTCTATTGATTTTTTCCATGATCGAGATACAGGGAATTTGATGTCAAGAATTACACACGATGTATCAAGACTCCGAGATTTCATCGCGAATGGAATCCAAGAGATTGTCGGCGATTCTCTGACGATTATCTTTATGTGCGCAATCATGTTCACTATTAATTGGCAGCTCGCACTCTGGACGTTGATCCCGATTCCGTGTCTTATCTTTTTTACGATCTTCTTTGGAAAATTGATGAGCAAGGTGTACCATGTCTTATGGAAGCGGTATGCAAACATTAGTACGATTCTCGCGAGTACGATTCCAGGGGTCCGCGTCGTTAAGGCGTTTGCGAGAGAGAGATACGAGATAAGCCGATTTAATGAGTCAACCTATCAGGTATTTACGGGTGAAATGAACGCCGCAAGGCTTGGGAGTCTTTACCGTCCGATTATGGAATTTATTGCCTATTCGGGGGCTATCATTATCTGGTTAGTTGGCGGATGGCAGATCTTCCAAGGTGCTGAATCCCTTGGTACGCTCATTATGTTTCAGGGATATATGATGCAGTTCTTTGGACCGGTGCGTACGCTCTGTCAGATGAATGAGCGGTTTATCCGAGCAGGGACCTCCGCCGAGCGTGTATTTGAAATTATGGATACACCCCCGAGTGTTGCGGATAAGAACGATGCGGTGGCACTTAGAAATATTCGTGGGGCGGTTGAATTTAGGGATGTCTATTTCTCTTACGATAACGAAAAGAATGCGCTCGACGGTGTTAGCTTTACAGTGGAACCGGGTGAAATGATAGGGTTGGTCGGACACAGCGGTGCCGGGAAAAGCACGCTCATTAACTTGATTACGCGCTTCTATGACCCGAATGATGGGAAGATCATCATTGATGGCTACGACAGTCGCGACATACAGGTGAAGACACTGCGCCAACAGATCGGTGTGGTCTTACAGGATCCGTTCCTGTTCCAAGGTACAATAGCGGAGAATATTGGTTACTCGAAACCAGGAGCATCTCGGAAGGAGATCATCGCTGCTGCGAGAGCGGCGAATGCCCACGATTTTATCGTCAAGTTCCCGGACGGGTACGACACGATGGTCGGCGAAAGAGGGGCACGGGTTTCTGGTGGCGAGCGGCAGCGTATCTCTATCGCACGTGCGATTTTGAAAAACCCGCGTATCCTTATTCTCGATGAGGCGACTTCCTCTGTTGATACCGAAACGGAGTCCAAAATCCAAGAGGCGTTGGAACGACTCATCCAAGGCAGAACCGTGTTTGCGATTGCGCACAGGCTGTCAACGCTAAAATACGCTGACCGACTTGTGGTGCTGAAAGAAGGTGAGGTTGACGAAATCGGGACGCATGAGGAACTTATTGCGAAGGAAGGAACTTATGCGAATTTGTGTGAGAAGCAGACGGAATTGTCGAGGATTCGCGCATGGTAATCTGTGTCTAAAGGAAGGGCATATTCATGAAAGAAGCGATTAAGGTTACAGATGAATTAGCGTTCCTTGATGCGAGCCATATCAGGATTGAGCGGAACGCGTTTGAAGAGTTAGTCGTCCAACTTCCAGATGGGACAACTCAGACAAAAGTTCAGCCGGTCTATGCTTTTCCGGTAAGCGAAACCAGCCGATATATTTCTCTCATGGATGAAGAATCTAATGAGATCGGCATTATTGAGGATATAAAGCACCTACCACACGAGTCCCGCAAGATCCTCGTTGAGGAGTTACAGAAACGCTACTTTATGCCGAAGATTACCAAAATCAATGCGATTGAGGGACAGTTCGGTGTTACGCAGTGGGTGGTTGAAACTTCACAGGGAGATGTAGAGTTCGGTTTGCGTACTCGGTACGATATTGACTCGCTTGAGAATGGACGCGTCCTAATTAAAGATGCCGATGGTAACCGGTATGAAATTGAGAACTACAATAAGTTAGATCCAAAAAGCATAGCCTTGCTCGAAACCCAATTGTAGGCATGCCGCCGATAAGGAGGATATATGGCAGAAAATGTAAGAATTGAACGTATTGAATGGGCACGCTTAACAGGCGAGCGTCCGCGCAAAGCCGGTTGTAATTCTCGGTTGGGTGAACACGGACTGCATGTCCGCCCCCCTATCGCCCGTCTAACAACGACGGATGGTATTAGTGGCTTTGGGTTTTCATCGATTTCACGTGAAAAAGCGGAGGCGATTGTCGGGTTCCAGCTCAGCGATGCGTTTGACGCAGAGAGGGGTGTCACCGAAGAATTCAGAATGTTGGAGTATCCGCTCTGGGATTTGGTGGGACAGTTAGCGCAAAAACCGGTGTATGCGATCCTTTCTGGGCAGAACGGTGCGTTTCGCGCCCCGTGTTACGACACCTCACTCTACATTGATGACCTACATCTTGAAGACAACGCTGAAGCCGCGGCACTTATCGCTGCCGAGGCACTGGAAGGAAAGGCACGCGGACATAACGCCTATAAGATCAAAGTCGGACGCGGCGCAATGCACATGCCGCTCGACAAAGGTACACAGCGGGATATTGATGTTATCTGTGCTGTGCGCGAGGCTGTTGGACCGGATGCTACGATTTTGATAGATGCAAACAACGGTTACAATCTCAACCTTACCAAGCAGGTATTAGGTGGTGCTGCGGATGCAAAGGTTTATTGGATGGAAGAGGCGTTCCACGAGGATGCTCGCGTCTATAGTCTCTTGAAGGAATGGCTCAATGCCGAAGGTTTGGAAACCCGTATTGCCGATGGCGAGGGAGGTGCATCACCGCACCTTGTGAATTGGGCAAAAGACGGGCTCATTGACATCGTCCAATACGATATTTTTCACCCTGGCTTCTCACGCTGGCTTGAATTGGGACCTGAATTAGATGCATCCGGCGTTGGCACGGCACCACATCACTATGGCGGCTACTACGGCAATTTCGTCACCTGTCACCTCGCAGCGAAGGTGGAGCGATTTGAGTTCACCGAGTGGGATCACGCGACGACTCCCGGTATAGATGATTCCGGTTATTCCGTATCCAACGGTTATGTAAATGTGCCACAAAGCCCCGGTTTCGGGTTAAATATAGAGGAAGGCCCTTACCAAAAAGCGCGTGAAGAGAACGGATTTGATGTTCGGGCATAATTGGATGAATTTTCTCTAAACGTGGTAGATTGCAAAAGACTATGAGGGAAACAAAATTATGGTGTATTTAACAGCAGCAGACAAAACATTCTTTAAAGAAAATGGCTATCTGGTTGTCCGCGGCGCGCTGGAACAGGCAGCAATTGATGCCGCACTTGACAGGCTCTGGGAGGCTCTTGACGAAGACAGGAACGACCCGGAGTCTTGGATTCGTAAAGGTTATCGTACGGTGCCTATCGGTGGCGAAGACGTTATCGCTGGCACGACATACAATAACCGGGTTTTCGCTATGGCAGAAGAACTCGTCGGCAAGGATAAATTGAATTCGAGTGGTGGTGCGGGTCCGCATATCAACTTTCCGGATCCAGACAGAGAATGGCGCGAACCTGGTGGCGGACATCTTGATGGTTACCACACCCCTACAAACGGTGTGCCGAAAGGTGTTGTCGGTGCGTTCACGCTCGGTGCAACGGTTTATCTTGACACAGTTGAAAAACAGGATGGCGGATTTACCGTTTGGCCCGGGAGCCATCGGATTTGGGCGGAATATTTCAGACATCACGACTTGGATAGTCTCCCGGGTGGGGTGGCTCCGTTCGATTTAGGACCGAGTTATGAATTTACAGGCGATGGCGGTGATGTCTGTTTCTGGCATCATCAGATGAGTCATACGGCTGGTTCAAACTGTGGTCGCAACGTCAGAATTGCACTCATCAGCAGATACCGACGGAAAGACCTCGACGCGATTAAATTTGAAACCCCTGATGATATGTGGAAATATTGGGACGGGATTTCATAAATTAGCGCATTAGCCTTCAGCCGTCAGTAAAGAGGTGTTAGATTCACCCAACACTTCTTTTTTGACCGCTCTCACTGCGAGGCAAGGTTTTTTCGCAGAAAAAACGCCCTGATTGCTGATAGCCGACCTAGGAAAATTTGGTATGGACCTCTATATGAACCCTTCCGAAATCTCAGAAATAATAGGGGTGGAAGAAGGAATTATCAACCGCACATTGAAACGGCGAGATGTGGAGATTGAACCGTATCTACGGGTCGTCTCTGCTCCGTCTGATGAAGCCGGTAGTGCTACAAAGCCACAAATACAGCTACGCGTTGATGGACTTGCACCGCTAATCAAAAAACTTACCTATAATATTCCAACAGATGATATTATTGAAAATCTTAGCTGCCAAATTATTGATATTACTTACCTACGGGAAACTTGCGACAAATTGGAGTCGGAGAATCAAGCACTTGTCGCCGAAAATACGCAGCTGCGAGAAACGGTTGAATCTTTCCAAACCGAAAGAGGGAATTGGTCAGCACAAGTTGAGGATTTAACGACTCAATTAACGCGAGAACAATCTAAAAGTTGGGTAACTCGCCTATTGAAAGGGAAAGATTGAGCAAACTTAGATCGGTGAGACTATAGATTCCTGAAGGGTCGCCATGACGAAAGAAAGACGAAATCAACTGATTGCGATCGGATTTTTGGTCGTTGGTATTGTTTTACTCTATATAGAGGGTATCTCGCGACTACCGGCGATTATCACGCAAAATGCTGTTTTGCTCAAGGGTATCGCGCTGGTGCTGCTGAGTATTGCTGCCATCCTCGGTGGAACTGCCTTCGAGAATAAACAACGCGTCGCCCTTATATCCGGTGTGGGTTTGGCCATCGGATTAGGATTTCTCTATCTGCCGATGCCATCAGTGCTACGCGGTTCGGCATTTCATATACTATTCACCTCCGCTATTGCATTCGGTATGACGACAACTGCGAAGCGGATCGCGACTCTGGGTGCAGCGCTCTTAGCGTGTATCGGGTTTGTCTTCCTTTACCAACCCTTTTTCCCATCACTCGGTGGTACGGCTTTACATCTACTTCTACCCGGTATAATCGTTTTTTCGATTGTCTTTTCGCAGAAAACCTTGTGTGAACGCTTCTCTATTGGTTTAATAGCATTGGGTTTGATTGCACTCTGCCAACCGTTTTTTATGTTGTTTTATCAAACCGGCTTTCAGTTGTTGCTTACCGGCTTAACAGGATTTATTGTCGCGGCACACCGTTAGTAGTTATCAGTTTGCCTTGCAGTGAGAGTTAAAGAGATTCGTAAAGTCGAGTAAAGTCTCGTAAAGTGTAGCTAAAGTTGATAACTTCACAACTTTAGCATACTTTGAAACTTTCATAATTTTAGCACACTTTCTAATATTGATAACCGATAACTATTCCCTCTGAAGCCTATAATGTCAAATAGAACCCATAGCTCCAAGAAAAAGAAAGTTGTGATAGTGGGTGCCGGTATCATCGGTGCCACGCTCGGTTATCATCTGTCCCAGCGAAAGGGTATTACTGTGACGCTCCTGGAGCGAGATGTCCCCGGTGCGGGCGCGTCTGGGCACTCTTTTGCATGGGCAAACGCTTTTGGAAAAGACCCACGTGAATATCACACGCTCAATCGGCGTTCGTTAGATATGTGGTACCGGTTGGCACATCACCTTGATGCGGATATTGGTATCCACTATGGCGGTGAAATGCGGTGGGAAAATAACCCACAGCGTGCAACGCAGCTGCGGGAACGTATCCAACAGATCCAAGCGTGGGGGTATCCGTGTCGTCTGATTACCGCTGACGAAATGTTAGCACTTGAACCACACCTACACCCCGGTACTGTGGTAGCTGCGTCCATCTCTGAAGCAGATATTCACATCGAGACCGATACATTTATTGACGTTTGTCTGCAGCGTGCCTCCGAAGCCGGCGCGGTTGTGCATGCGCAAACCAGTGTCACAGGCTTTGTCATTTGTAACGACAGAATTGCCGCTGTGAAAACGACCCATGGCGAATTTCCGTGTGATGTCGTTGTTTTAGCGAGCGGTGTTCAGACGACCGAATTGGCTGCTCTGGCACAAGTCAATATTCCGCAACAACGGAGCCCTGGCGTTGTTATTAAGACAACACCGTGTGCCGAGGTTTTACACAATGTAGCAATCATTCACGCACCGTCGGCAGATGAACACCATCAACACCTCCATCTTCGGCAATTAACTGATGGAAGCCTCAGAATCGGGCAGGGAACCCAAGAAGGGATAAATCGGGACGATTCACAGCAACACGCTGACGCGCTCCTCGCCCGTGCTAAAACCTACCTGCCAGCAATAGCGGATGCGAAGGCGATTCCGACACCCGTAGGTTATCGACCGATGCCGCTTGATGGATTTCCAGTACTCGGATTTACAGCATCTGTTCCGAATCTTTATATTACGCTCATGCACAGCGGTGTGACGTTGGCACCTTTGGTGGGTGAAATGGCGACGTTAGAAATTGTAGATAGTGCAGAGGTGGATTGGTTTGCACCCTATCGACCAGAGCGGTTTAGGTAGGTTGTTGGTTTGAACTCAGTAACTTATCAATCTTCCCGCCAAAAATCCAATTCTTTAGTTTGCCTCTTCCGCCTTTCCAGTAACGGATGTAGTCGGGGCCCTTATATGTCGGACAAGGGCGTGAAAAATAACTGTAACATTTTTTGTAGATTGTGGTATACTCTTCAATACCATTATTTGTACAAAACCCTCTGAAATTAAAACAACAAAGGAGATAAAGATGTTAGGTGCAAGACGATTTTCACTGATTCAACTTTTTACGCGAATTGCTATTTCTGTTTCCATCTTGATTTTTGCATCGGCTCTCCTTAGCTTTGGCGGGGAAATCCTCGATGACTTTGATGATGGCGATATAGAAGGCTGGGAACGCTCCCCACAGAATGAAGATAGCAAATCGTTCTGGGGTATAGAGAAAGGGAACACTTTCGTCACGTTTGATCCGAAGGGCCTCGTGTGGAACGAGGCAATCTCCCAGCTCAATTTTACCGGCGAAGGGTTAAACATTGGTGACCCAAACAAATGGACAGACTATGAGGTGGAGGTTGATTTGCGGCACAAAGAGGTCGCCAATTTCCCCGAAAAAGTCTTGGCGTTTCACCTAATAGACTCTCCAACCCTTCCACCTTTTAGTATCTCGATATCTGTCAAGGCAGCCCGTCCCAATACATTCAGCCTAAGGATTACTCAAAGCGTACCAACTTACCATCTTTGACAATCAAGACCTTCTCGTCGTAAACCGCGTCCCCGTTGGCATCAAAAGAGAATTTGCCGAAAATTGTGTCAAAATCTCTGATGCTTGCGAGTGCGTCTCGAATCGCTGCAGCATCGGTTGATTGTGCGTTCGCGATCGCCTCCGCCAGAATATGAAGTGTCGCATACGAACGCGCGGCGTAGTTGGTTGGTTCTGTACCGAATTTGGCACTATAATTTTCCACGAAGGCTTGATTTCCTGGTGTGTCAAGGGTAGCACCCCACCCTACAATAGTTATCGCCCCCTCAGCAGCTGCGCCTGCGGCCTGCACATCTGCTGCAGTCAATGTCCGCACGATAAAGGGAGCGGATATACCGAGTTCATGCCCTTGCATGAGGATTCCAGGCTTTTCCGGCGATAAACATGAAACAAAGATAACATCGGGATTCAGGGTCTGGATTCGGGTTAATTGTTGAGAAAAGTCGGTATCCCCACCTTGGAAGGTTTCAGTTGTTATCACTTCAACGCCTTTCGCGGCAAGGATTTCTTGCACAGACGCGTCGCCATCGGTGGAGAAAAGATCGGTTTCATCATACATTGTCGCGGCGCGTTGATAACCGAGTTTTGTCTGTGTGATTTCAATGCCAGGGGGAATCAGTTTATCTGTCGTCAGTGAGACGCGAAAAACGTAATCACTAATCGCACTGAGATCGCGGGCAGCGGATGTCGGGCTAATCGCCACAACCTGATTTTCTCGCGCTACAGGAAAAGCCATCTCCGTTTGACTTGAGGTAGAAGGCCCGAGAATAATAGACACGCCTTCTTGGTGAATCAACTTATTGAAGGCTGCAACTGCTCCGTCTATAGTGCTCTGATCGTCTTCGATAATAAACTTGAGTTTCATTCCACTCGGAGGCGCAGCGTTAATTTCGCTGAGTGCCAACTCAAAGCCTTCTGAGTTTAGGATGCCAAACGTGTCAGCGTATCGTCCTGTTAAAGGTAAAACAACACCGATCGAAATTTCTTCACTCGGTTCTGCCATCTGCGGCGCGTCAGGCTCGATAATTTGGGAGACTCGATCACAAGCGGAAAATCCGACAATTAACACGACAATCGCGAATACAGACGCGAACAACATCAATTTTTTAGTATTCATAAAACTCCTTTGATGGCATACGAAATGTATGCTTTGGTCCATTAACTGCACACGTAGTGCTTATTATTTTAATGTTCTCATTATATCATTTTTACGTTGAGAATCAAGTTAAAACCGATTCGATTTGGATGCCTAATATACTTGACCTATTTTCTGTTACGCGATATATTATGATGAGTCTAACGGGCAAGAACAACAACCTGACATCAGATGGGGCAACATGACAACTGAAACGAGACAATCCGTCCGCTGGGGCATTCTCAGCACGGCCAATATTGCCACGAAGGTCGCTCGCGCGATTCACCTTGCCGAAAATGCCGATTTAATCGCGATTGCGAGCCGGACCGAAGAACGCGCTGCAACATGGGCAGAAGACCACAACGTTCCCACGGCTTACGGCACTTACGACGCACTTCTCGCCGACGATTCACTTGATGCCATTTACATCCCTTTACCCCCTTCACTCCACGCTGAATGGACAATCAAAGCCGCGGAACACGGTAAGCACGTCCTTTGTGAAAAACCGCTTGCTGCGAATGCTGCTGAGGCGATCGCTATGGCGGATGCGTGCTGTCAAAACGGTGTGCAACTGATGGACGGTGTCATGTGGGTGCACCATGATCGCACAGCGGAAATGAAGCAAAAAATAACAGACGGCACGCTCGGAAAACTGCGCCGAGTGACAACGGCGTTCACTTTCAATTGGGATACAATTCCTGTTGGGAATATCCGTGCGATGAAGGAATTTGCGGGCGGAAGCCTTGGCGATTTAGGGTATTACTGTGTCCGCGCGATTCTCTGGGCATTTGAACAGATGCCGACACAGGTGTTCGCAACGGCGCGCTACAAGGTGGGTGTCGACTTCAACCTTACCGGTATCCTCTGGTTTGACGATGAACGCATCGCTACTTTGGATTGTGGGTTTGACACAGGACTCCGAAAGTGGTTCGAGGTAGCAGGCACGCGTGCCTCGATTGTCTGTGATGATTTCACTGTTCCGACCTCCGAAGGGACTGCCCGATTTTGGGTTCACGGTTCGGAGGGAAACGAGCAAAATACCGTTAACGGGTGCATTCAAGAAGGCACAATGATAGAGTATTTCTCTCGGATTGTGCAATCTGGAAATCTTGAGGCAAAATGGTCCGATGTTGCTGTCAACACAATGCGCGTCTGTGACGCGCTTCTGGAATCAGATCGGCGAAAAGAGGCCGTTAAACTATAGAGGAATAACATGAAAATTACAAACATTGAGACGTTTATTGTGGACGCGGGGTGGCGGCCTTGGATTTTTGTGAAGGTGGAAACCGATGAAGGTATCACTGGTTACGGTGAATGTAGCGATGGCAGGAATCCTAACGGTGTCGCTGGAACTATCAAAGACCTCACGCCGCTGCTTATCGGACGCGATCCGCGCCCTTATGAGATGCGGTTTTCGGATATGATTCGCGGTTCTCGACAGAGCCCTGGCGGCATCGCTGCGAAAGGGATCGCTGGTATTGAGTGTGCACTGGTGGATATTAAGGCGAAAGCGTTGGGAATCTCCGTTGTGGAACTGTTCGGTGGACCGACACGCGATAATGTGCGCGTCTACTGGTCGTACTGTGGTTCCTCTCGGGCCCGCAACTATGAACTTATTGGCGTGCCACCTTTGAGAACGATGGATGACATCGCCGCGTTGGGTCGAGAAGTTGTTGAGAAGGGGTTCACCGCTCTTAAAACCAACATTGTTATTCCCGGCGACCCGGCTTCCGTCTATTTCCCAGGCTTCAGTAATGGACCGGGTACCACTGACGGAAACGTAACGCCTCAACTCCTACGACACATTGAAACCTTAATCGGCACCTTTAGAGAGGCAGTTGGTCCTGATGTCGGTATTAATCTTGATCTGAACTTCAATTTCAAACCAGAAGCGTGCATGCGTATCGCCAAGGTGCTTGAACCGTTCGACATGCTATGGTTGGAGATTGATATGTACGACCATGAAGCACTCCGTCAAATCAAGGATTCTACGACGACGAAGATATGTACCGGTGAAAATCTCTATTACATGCGCGAGTATCTCCCCTATTTTGAGTGCCGTGCTGCCGATGTGTTCATGATAGATGTGCCGTGGAACGGGTTCGCACCGTCAAAGAAGATTGGTGATTTGGCGAATGTGTTCCAACTCAATGTCGCGCCGCATAACTACTATAGCCATCTCGCGACTTATATGAGTGCAAGTCTTTGTGCTGTCTTGCCCAATGTGCGCATCATGGAGATTGATATTGATGATGTTCCGTGGAAAGACGACTTGACGACACACGTTCCAGAAATTGTGGACGGCTATATGAAAACCCCGACGCGTCCAGGGTGGGGCACAGAGCTCAACGAAGAGGTTGTCAAGACACATCTTTGGGATAACCGGCGAGGGGACTGGTAGTTTCTAAAGAGATACCGTTCCTACGGAACTCAAGAGGTTTATGAAGCATTCAAGGTCTTCTGTAAAAATCCGGTGCAGTTGGAAAATCGCATCATAGGTGTCAATTTTAAAGAAAATAACACCTCGGTCACAGGTCCGGTAGGTTCGGTTTCCTAACCGAACCGGGTTCTACGCGGAAACATTGGAGACTTCAAAGCCCTCTTTAGTCCCGTAGGGACGTTATGTTTATAGCAGCTGGCCCAAAAAGCCACAAGCCCTGTAAGGGCGGCATGTGTATAATAGTTGTTCCAAAAAGTTCTGGAAAATCCCTAAATTGACTATGGGTGTGGTTAAAAACTGAACCATAGGGGTCAATTTATTCTTGTAGGTGGGGTTGAACGGAACTCAGAAGGCTGATGTGTTCCCCAAATACATCTCAAAGCCAGCCTATCGTTGTATGTAATCAAGAATGCAGTAAAACCCAATTTCATATCCTCAGCGTCTCAATAGCCAAAAAATGTTGGGTTTCACTCGGTTTTTGTTTGACGTAACACCTATGAAACAGGTTGATTTTTCTATTGTTTTTCAGGATTTTGGTGGCATCCGTTCAACCCAACCTACAATGTCATGGTACAGCTTTTTCTAAAATTGACACTTATGGTGCAGTTGGAAAATCGCATCTACCGGGCTTGGGACCGAGGCGTTATTTTTTCTAAAATTGACACTTATGGTGCGTAGTGCTTTATCAGGTTTGAGTTTATGAGTGATCCCGTTTGTAGTAGGGCAATTCATTGCCCGTTGTTGATCGTGGAACGTGCGCTGAATCGCACTACTACGAACCCGCCCTCAAATGCAAAGTTGATGGAACAGTAGTAAGTAGAGATATAAAAGGTTACTTTTGGGAACTGTCGGAATTTGACTTTTGCTGTGCTTTTCGTAGTGCCAACCCTATCGCGGTGTCCTTGATTTTTCGCTTAGGTTGCTCCGGTTCTCGTTGTGGAGACCTAAAATTTTTCTTGATCGGGTTTATTCTATGTTTTTCTCTTGATGAAGAGTCATGATGCTGTTCAACAATCAAGGTTTTCAAACTCAATCCAATTTTTCTGGCTTGTGGATCCACATTGATAACCTTTACTTCTAACTCTTCACCGATTGAAACAATTTCGGTTGGGGTTTCAATTTGCTGGTCTGCCAACTCAGATATATGAATCAATCCTTCAACGCCTTCTTCAAGTTGTAAAAATACTCCAAAATTTACAATATTGACAACTTTACCTTGAACTGTTGAGCCTATTATATATTTTTTTTCAACATCCATCCATGGATCTAGGGCTGTCTGCTTTAATCCTAACGAGATTTTTTCGGTATTTCGGTCAATATCAATGACTTGGACTTCAATCTCTTCACCAACTGAGAGGATTTCAGACGGATGGCGAATACGCTTCCGAGCCATATCGTTCTTGCGGATTAATCCGTCGATACCATCAAGGTTGACAAACGCCCCAAAATCTGTAATCTTTTTTACCACGCCTATTACGCGTTGTCCAACTTTAAGCGTGTTGATAAGATCTGCCTTCTTTTTTTTCAACAATACAAGGCGAGACAAGATGATGTCATTGCGAGATCTATCGACGTTGATAACCTTCATTTCAAAGACTTTTCCCACATACTGCTCAAGATTCTGAGGAACGTGCAACTTAATTTGGGAAGTAGGTAAAAAACCAGATAGTGATCCAGGTTGGATGATCACCTGAAGTCCCCCATTTACTTGTTTATTGACACATCCGGTGACAGGAGTTCCATTTTGATAAGCCTTGGCAATTGGAAACCAAAGGTTTTCTTCAACGTGGATCTTTTGCATATCATATTCACGTCCGGTGTAGACGACTGTTTTGGGAGTTATTTCCTCGCTACCGGGCGGCTTCAATTTATCAGGCGCAGGTCTGGTGTATACCGCAGATTTTTGGACCGTTCCTCGAGGGTCAGGAGGCTTTGGCGAAACTTTTTGTACGTAGTTATCAATCTTCCCGTCAAGACCCCATGCTTTAGCTTGGGGATGTAGACGGGCGTTGGATTTTGTAGCCAAAAAACATTTGACATATACCTAAAAATGTCGTATAATTAAAGCATCAAGTTGGCAGACATAATGAGCGTAATCGCAAGGTTACGTGTCTGCCTACCCACTCATTAAGGGTTAAAAACTTGATACTTGATATACCATGAAAACCTATAAATATCCACTTTATGATCAGTCCAATACAATCCGTATCGGTAATCTGCTTGACGATATGTGGCAAGTGCATGTGTATTTCCATAAATGGCAGCGTCAACGGTATAAAGACGGGCTGCCCTATGCGAACTATAATGACATGGACAGACACTTCAAGGAACTGAAACGCACGACCCATCCTCACTGGAAAATGCTGCCGAGTCAAGCAGTGCAACAAGAGTTGCTGCGTATTGATAAGGCATACGTTCGTTTCTTTAAGAAACTCGGTGGCAGACCTCATATTAAGCCGAGACAGAAGTTTAAGTCTATTACGTATCCCGGAAGTGCGGGCTGGTCTTTGTTCAATAATCGTATCACATTGACTTTTCGCAAGTGGCATCCAAAGACGCGTAAATGGCAGTATGATAAAGTGGCTTATACGTTCCACAAGCACCGCCAGTGGCACGGGAGTATCAAACATATTACAATCAAACGTGATAGTTGTGGTACATATTGGCTTTGTATCACAACAACCTATAAAGACTTCAAACCTCTGCCGGCAACAGGTAAAAGCGTTGGGGCAGACTTCGGTATGAAAGACGCTTACTTGACCCTTAGCACGGGTGAAAAGATACACCACCCCCAACCCTTGAAACACTCCTTGAATAAACTTCGGTCTCTCAACAAAGCATTGAGTCGTAAAGTCAAAGGTTCTAAGGGTTGGTGGTGGTGTGTCAGACAACTCGCACGCCTCTATCGGAAGATCAGCAACCAACGCAAAGACTTTCAGTGGCAACTCGCCAGTAAACTCTGTAAAAAGTTTGATACGATTGTCCTTGAGACGCTGAACCTTGATGGGATGAAACGGTTGTGGGGACGTAAAGTCTCCGATCTTGGGTTCTACCAGTTTGTTGAGATATTGCGGTATAAATGTAGTAAACATAAGCGTCTTTTGAAAGAAATTGATCAGTGGACTGCTACAACAAAACCTTGTAGCGACTGTGGTTTTCATAATGAAAACCTAACACTCTCTGATAGGCAGTGGACGTGTCCTGAATGTGGTTCACACCACGACCGAGACATCAACGCTGCGCGAAACATATTGCGGGCAGGGATAGCCGTCACTTGACGATATGCCTTGTGTTCATTCAAGAAAACACAGGGGAAACGCCCACTGGTGGAGATGGATTAAGACGGTGAACTCTATGAGAAAACCGCACTGTCTATGAAACCGAAGCCCCACGCTTTAGCGTGTGGGTGCTATCACTGGAAGGTGACGAATGGCAGGAGTGGATTGGCCACGGCTTCCCTAGCTTGTTAAAGAAAACGCGACAACCACAGTTGCAACTGAAGTAGAACACAGACCGATTACATGTTGGACAACGTGTCCGATATGTTTTGGTGTTACACCACCATCCGTGAATCGCTCCGGACATATTTGCCCCCTCACGTTTTTTAGCACATATTATGTACATCTATATTAATGCTTCAACGTGGTTCCAAATTTTTCGAACGCCTCTCTGCAAGATCTCGATAGAAAACATCGCTATCTCCTGCTATATTTATAATCTTGTTTAGCCACTCTTTTGCTGGCATCGAATGTTTCTCTGCCTCTTCTCGGTAGTCTTGAGCTTCTTTCTCCTCTTTATAACTTTGATACAAACGAGCCAACTCCCAGGAACGTCGAGCACGTCCCCAATAGGCTTGGGCGATTTGATAACGGAACGCCTGAAGCATTGAGGCATCTGGATGGTTCTTTTCAAACTCCTCAAAAGTTTGAAGCATCTGTGGCATGTACTTGTTGAAGTTAGCCTCCATGCCGTACGCATCTCCATCCCTACCTGGCTCTTTCCAGCCAAGCAATGTTTTTAATTTTCCCTCATAAGCAATGCGAGAAGCCTTGCTCTTGGGAAATTCAGTGATAACTTTATCATACCATTTTACCGCAGCTTCTATCTTGGCGATCCAACTTGAATCAATGGAAAAAACGTCGCTTTTGTCTTCTGACCAGAAGTCCGCATGCCGCAGATAGGAACGTGCTACGGCGTTGTCTAAATCCTCTTGAGCACTCCCCAAAACGATTTCGGATAGTTTAGTGATTCGCTCCTTCACCGACTTCGCCTCTTCGGAATTGGGGTATTTATTAACCAGATATTCCCACGAGTTTAGTGCCACCTTGATCTTATTTTCTCCAAACGCAATGTTACCGAGTGAGTAAATAATAGGCTTGGGCTTTATCGTCTGCTTTGCTTTCTTTTTCAAAAATTAGATCAATTAGTTCACGTTTGGCATCCGTTGTTAACCCGTGTTCGTTAAGTAAAATTGCCTTTTCTAAAGAGGCTGCAGCGACTAAGTGTGATACTCCTACAAAGCAGAATATCACCACAATTAAAGTCTTGAATTTTAGGAACATCTTTGTCCCCTTTTTATATAGTGAGTCGGGCATCAAGAACATAAAAAATTGATAAGGCTATAGTAGTACAAGTAATCCCTGATTTTCATCTTTTACAAAGGTTTGGATATCTGCGTAATGATTTCTCAATATGCTTTCGACAGTACTCGTTGGGCAATTTCCGCGTTTGAGCCAAATTACTTTTGGTGAATGTCCGTGAATAGTACTTCTCTCACCGAAGTCTGCATCTTTTGACACGACGAGATACCCTCTGGCATGGGCGTAAGTAATCCCAGACCTCGGCATCCTCTGCCGCATCTAATCCAGCGTCTTGGACATGAATAGAATTAGGGAAGAGGTCTGATAGTTGATTTACGAGTTTAGGGGACAGGTTCTGATCGAATAGGAGTTTCATTCGCGTAGATCACCATCTGTGCTTTTTCTCTGTCCGCCGCGTATGCCAAGCATGCCCGGATGTCTGTTTCAGTTAAATATGGGAAATCGTCAAGAATTTCTGCGGTTGTCATGCCTGAGGCGAGGTACTCAAGCACCTCGTAAACTGTGATTCGCATTCCCCGAATGCACGGCTTTCCGCCGCGTTTACCGGGTTCAATGGTAATAATGTCTGTGTAGTCCATTTCCAGTTCCTCCATCTGACATTATATCACTCTTGAGTGTTATTAATCCATACGTATTTACAAGGTGGGGAGCCGTCACTGCAAAATACTTGTATCATTCGCGCTATGGACAGGATGTGGACTCAGGTCATAATCGCCATTTAATGAAATATCGTCAAGCAGGACAACCTTTCCTGACCTCGCAGACTGATGCATAGCAAATATCGTCTGGACAACGTGCAAGTTGCTGCGCCCATCCGTGATCGGTTTTTTACCCGTTTGCAAGCACGCCAAGAAGTGCGCCATCACGTTCCCAAAAGCATCTGGAAACCAGGTTCCATCTATTGACGGTTTAATCTCGCGAGTTTCTGGTTCCGTGAGGTGCACCGTCATATCATCGCTGTTTCCATAGATCGCCCCTTTTGTGCCTTGGATGCGGATTTCCTCGTGCGGGTGTTGTAAGTTGCGTCCGGGGTTGGCAAGGAATGCCCAGTTACAGGAAAGCAGACCCTGTACGCCGCTCCGACTTTTGAAGAGCGCGGTGGACACGGTTTCGCCTTCCTCAATCGAGCGGTTATGTCCGTGTGCTTGACAGTAAACGCTTTCGTATTCGCCGAACCATTTATAGACCAGCCCGATATGGTGTACTTGCATCGCGGGGATTAAGTGGCGTTCAGGGAATTCGGTGTAAAATCCGTTGCAGGTTATAGAGACGTGGTAGATTTCGCCGAGGTGTTCGGCGTTGATGTAGGGTTCAATCGCGAGGAAACCCGGAACAAAGCAGGAGTTTTGGTTCACCATGAGTTGCACATTGTGTCGCTCACAGATGTTGACCATTTCGATGGCTTGTTGCATTGACATGGAGAACGGTTTTTGGCAGAGGATGTGTTTACCGGCTTCGGCAGCGGCTTTAACAATTGGGGAACGGATCCACGGTTGCACCGCCATGTCAACCACGTCAACATCGGTGTCAGCAATTAGATCAGCGATGCGGGTGTATCTTTTATTAATACCAAACGCGTTACCAACTTCGTTGAGGCGTGTAACGTCTTTGTCGCAGATCGCAGCAACGTGCAAGTCTCGGCGTTGGTAGCCGAGCAGGTGCTGCTGTCCAATACCCAACCCAATTAAGCCAATCCCAAATTCTTGCGTGTCTGCCATTGTGTGGGTTGTCCTTTGAAATCAGATGCCTAATCCTTCGTCAATCTCGCGTTGATAGGTATTAATGGATTCATCGAGCATCTGATCCATCTGAACGATTTGCCCCGTTGCACCGGACTCAAGCATCGCGTAGGAGACAGCGACCGAACGTGTGCCTTGATAGGCGTTGACTTCAACTTCACGCTTTCCGGCAATAACTTCAGCAAATTCGCCATATTCCATGGCGATATTTTTCGCGTCACCTTGCGTAAACGAGTAGTTCCACAATCGGTCGCCGCCGAAAAGGTCCGCTGTGACTGCATCTAAGTGAAAATCTGGAACGAGGTCCAAAATCCGTTGGTCATTAATCGTTTCCTGTCCGTCAATATTCAGGGTGATAGTTCCACCGCCACGGTCGCCAGGGAGCGTCATAGAACCTTGGGCGCCGTGAATTTTTCGGAGCCAGCTGCCGTGTCCCCACGCGCCGTGATCCTCAATATATTGTCCGACGGCACCGTTTTTGAAAGTCAGGGTTGCATAAGCGGCATCCTCAGCAGTTGCCTCAAATTCAGCGGGCATCTCGCGCTGCCATTTCGTATAGACACCAGCAGGATTAGAGCCAGATTCACCCGTCACTGCGGCAGAATTATGTCGGATAGGTTCATGAAGCCGGGTTTGCGCATAAACGGTGTCAATTTCACCGAGGAGATACTCCATCATGTCAGCATAGTGGACACCGACATCGAGCAGTACACCGCTCTGGTCTTTCTGATGTCGCCAGACAGAGATCAGCATGCGGTTTGTTCCACCGATGGCATGATGGATAAGGAGGCGAGGTGTCCCGATAACTTCCGCCTCAAGCAGTGCTTTGGCAAGTCGGTTGATCGGATCCCGCCGATAGTTCTCTGCGACGCTGAGGATTGCATCAGATGCATCAGCGGCACGCCGAATGAGATTACACGCCCGGACAGTTAACCCCATCGGTTTTTCGACCATAGTATGCCAACCGCGTTCGAGCGTTTCAATAGCAACAGTGTGGTGATACGGTGGTGTGGTTGTCACATCCACAGCATTGACACCGACTTCAGCGAGTTCTTCCAGGCTTCCAACGACAGCCGGTTTTTCACCAAAACGTTCTTCTGCTTGCGCAGCGAGTGACTCGGCATTGGCAAGGACCGGGTCGCATGCACCGACAAGGTTAAACTGTATCCAGCCTGCCTGATGAAGTTCTGCTAACCCATACATGTGCCGGTGTCCCATCCCGCCGCATCCTACGATTGCCAATCTAATTGTATCCATGTTATCCCCTTTTTTCCAAGTACGTCCTCTTTTTAGTTTAGGAGGGCTTCTAACCGCTTGAGATCAGTTTCCATTTGCGCTACGTTGTCACGGTAGTGTTGGGAACGGCTAAGCACCTTATTGGCATATTTTTTACCCCGACTGATAAGGGGACCAGCGACTTTCACCTTACCGGGGCCGACGTTATAAGCACCGAGTGCCAAAGTCAGATTACCTCTATATTTCTCTAAAAGCATCTTAAAATAAGTTAAACCGGCGTGCAAGTTTTTGTGTGGATCAAATCGTTCGTCTATGTGTGAATCAAGTTTCGGCTTCCGTTTGTCCTGATACTTCGGGACTGTAAGCCCAAGCTCACGCGCAGTTTCGGGCATCATCTGCATCAATCCACCCGCGCCGTTCTTAGACACGGCGATCGGATTAAAGTTGGATTCAGCGTAAATAATGGCGAGCATGAGATTTACATCAATATCGTATTGCTTTGCTATTTGGACGGCTTTGTCCACATCGTATTGCTTTGCTATTTGGACGGCTTTGTCCACATCGTATTGCTTTGCTATTTGGACGGCTTTGTCCACGGATTTCGGTTGTTCTATTTTTTCTCTTTCAGTTGCCGATTTGGATTTGGATATGAGGGCTTGCGGTGCACTTAAGGCGACGGCATCAGGCTTGCCTGAGATAGGTGCTGTCCTTCCAAAAGACATGCCTATTGAAACGAGATGTTTGTGATCGAGATTTTCTTGGTTGAGGTAGGTGTAATGCAGCTGCTTTCCCAATTGGTTAAGTGAAAATCCGAGGCTCCATGACTGAGGGGGTGCCGCGTCGCTGAAGGTAAAGGTCGATCCGACGCGAGCCGCAATTGTATCGCTTCCGATTTCTAAGCTTGTCCCGAAGCATGGCGGTGTAATATCGAACCGGTTGTGCCATCGGAGGATTGGGTGGGGTGTAAACACAGCACCGAGAGCCAGTTGCTGGTCAAAGGTTTGTAAAACTTGACCATTTCTATGCCGAATGGTAACGCCAGAAATATCGCGTAACCGCATGCCGAGAGCAAAGTGCGTATTCAGTGCTGTCAACACACCGACATCATAATTTTGTGCCCAGCGGCTACCGTAATAAGGTGCGCGACTATACCCTGTGCTGGCACCGAGTTGCAAGGGACCGAATTTCTTTGCATAAGAGAACAGCGCCTGATTATTGCCGAGTTCAAAACTACCAATCGGGTTTGCGACATGATCAAATAGAAACCGATCGCCGCCATTTAAGTCGAGGAAATTGACACCGAATGTACCGATAGGTTTGATAGGATAAGCGAGAGAGACAGCACCTTGAGACAGGTCGTAAATCAGGTTTCCACGCTGCAGCGTTGCGAGCCCCGCGGGATTCCAGAGGGGGCTTGTGGCATCGTCTGCACTGCTGATAAACGCGCCACCCAATCCGATGCCACGCGTACCCACTTCAGGTCTGAGGTTGATCGGATCTGATGATGTGCTTTTTTGACCGAGAAAATACGAGAATAAGAGAAAAGCAGCCGCTACGAGGAGCAGCCCCCATTTACGGTATGGTAATGTACTTCGTTGGTTTTTCACTTCTGCCTTTGTACCTAATTTCGAAATGTAAATGGGGTCCGGTGGATATACCCGTGTTTCCGGACAAGCCAATGACTCTGCCTTGGCTTACAGTTTGCCCAACTTTTACTCTAATGCGTGACAAATGTCCATACCAAGTGGTAAAATTGCCTTCGTGTTCTATACCGACGATTTTCCCGTAACCGCCTCTCCGCCCTGCAAAGATGACTCTACCTGCCTTGGCAGCGTAAACGCGGGTGCCTATGGCGGCACGGAAGTCAATTCCAGCGTGGTGCTGGTAGCGCCCCGTTACGGGGTGAGGTCGGTAGCCGTACTTTGACGTAACGACTAAGGGAACCCGGAGCGGTTTACCGAAACCGGGGCCACGCTCACTAATCCGTATCATTCTGCCGATCTGGAGGCTGCGCGGCGAGGAGATACCGTTAATCCTCTGAAGATCGCGCCATTCAATGTTATGGCGGTGACCGATACTAAATAGGGTATCTCCGGGTTGCACCTTATACCAGATATCTTCAAATGTGAGGGCTTCTCCGGGGATACGCAGCGTCCTCCCAGTCCGTATGCGATGTGCTGATTTAAGACTGTTCGCTTGGATAATCGATTTGAGGGGTACTTTGTACTTCTGAGCGATTTCCGATAATGTTTCACCTTTCTGAACCAGATGTTGTTGAAAACCAGCAGCGCATGCTGTTCCGAAAGGTGCCACTACAAACAAAACAGCGATAAGAATGTGAATTAACCTTCTCTTCATTTGGTACCCTGATAAAACAAAATAGAAGCAACCCTGTCGAAAGCAGAGCAGCGCGGATATTGCTCGCTTACACAGAATCTACTACTACCTAATTTCTAACGGTCAGTAAGACATTTTTCGTGTCTGTAAAAATTTGTGTATCGGTTTCAATGCCGGAAGAACCGACTGAAACAACTTCACTAATCACAGTCACAACAAGTTGAATAACTTCAACTTGAACGTTTTCCCCGTCCAGTGTCTGAGGAGCGGTCCAAGTGACTGGGTTTTCGGTGGATGCGGAAAGTGCGCCAAACTGGGTAATATTCAACCAGTTCAACGTAACACTGGTCCCCCTAACCCCTTTCACCGAAGCAGTTAATTCGATTTCTTCACCAGGTTGCACTGTTTTCTTGGTAACGGTGATTTTTACATCAAGATCGGTAACCTGCTCCGGTTCCGCTACGTCCGGGATTTGTGTAAGTTCAACAACATCGTCTGTGGCGTTCCTACTTTCTGCCGTAGGATCCTCTTCTGAGACAGGATTTTTTAGATTGCTACCGCCGCAGCCTGCTAAACTTAGGACAAGACCTATTAGGAGAATATAAACACCTATTAGGGACATGTAGAAAAACATGTCGATTCGAGATATTTGCATGGTACCATCCTCTCTTCATATCGGCTTGATTGAGATGCTATTTTTATCAACAAAAGGGCTTTAAACTCGGACAAATAAGGGTTCGTATTTTCTCGCGGTCCTTATTGAAGAGGAACGTATTCCCAAGCCGTCAATATTAAAAACCGAACGAGTTTGCGAATTATACCCTAATCGTTCAAATCATAGATTTGTTGACAAATAACGGATAGCGAAGAGAGTTGGTTACAAAATCAATACATTCAACAATAAAGCGTTCGGCTGGGCGGTTGATCCCAGCCGGAACTGTGGATTATTTTCCTGTGTTTTCTATTTGATCGCGCAAGAACGCAATGATGTCGGCAATGTCTTGGTCGCTGAGAATGTCCGGGGCATAAAACGGCATGAGAGAACCGCCGCCGCGAATTTTGGTAGCCCAGCGCGTCATTGTTGCATCGACATTGCGTGGTGCTCTGGAGCGAACGAGTTGAGGACCGATACCCGCTTTTTTCGCCGATGGGTGACAAGTAACGCACGCGCGCCCGAACAGTTGCCAGCCTTTGCTTGCATCACCGCTCATAGCGATGATTTTTTCACCGGCTGCCTTTTTGGCAGCGTCATCGAGCATGGCGATTTCAAATTCAGGACCTTTGTTGTCTCCAGAGATAGTTTGAAAATAAGCCATGAGTGCTTCGGCATGTTCTGCTGGGATTGCGGTAGGATTCACTTTATCGCCGGGTACCCTCTGCAAGAAATGTTCATAACAGAAGCCGCCCCCGCCCGCCGCGCGTGCAAAGTCTGCGCCTTTGATCATTCCACCTTTTGCTTCTCCACGGTGTGGGACCCCAACGACGCTATGCCCCGCACGAATGACACCATCTGGGTTTGCGGTTTCATCGAAATCCGCGTGGCAATTTGCACAGGTAAGTCCGGTTGCTTTGGAAGGGTCAATTGTACCTTTAAAGGTTGGATCGTGAAAAAGTTCGCGCCCCAGTTGCGCTTTGTCCGACATTTGTGCTTGTGTGAAAAAGATGAATGCCGTGATCAAAACGCCACATAGGGCAAACGAAACGCATTTATGCATCGTAAATCTCCTTTTAATAATGTGTTACCTAAGCATTATACTAAATAATGTCATTTATTGTCAATAAAAAAAAATGAAAGTCACTTACCCCCATTTTTTTCTGAAGGTTTGTGGTGAAAGGTTTTTAGTG
>VYCT01000353.1 GCA_009843785.1 Candidatus Poribacteria bacterium
CAATAACATAAATCTCATAAAATGTAAACTTATTTTCATAATCTACTATAATTCACATGGCGAGTTCTGTGCCTCTATCTCGTCATAGAAGGAGATAAATCCTCCACCTTTGTGAAAAGTTCTTTCTAAGTTTTTGTAGTCTGCTTCAGTGGATTTCTTATCCTTTAGAGCAGTAACTTGAGTAAGTCTCCATTTTAGTGTTGTTGGCAATACGATTGGTGAAGTAGTATGGCCGATAGCCCAACCCTTTTCTTCATCAGACCGGAATTGCACAAGCATGAAATTGTTTCTCTCGGATGGATATACTTTAATCTCTTCACCGTTGAACTTTTCCACTATTATTGTGGATGCTCTATTGAGAGTTTCAAGTTCATTTCGTATTTCACTAATCGCACTTACCTGCTTTAGCGTTTCTGAGAGAGTTTGAGAGATAGTGTGTAAATGTCCTGCTGTGGTTTTTAGCCCTGTTGTCCCTACCCAGTCAAACTCATAAAAATCCAGTGTGAAAGTTTCTGATGGATACGATTTACCAGCAGAATCCTTATAGGTTACTTGAACACTGATTGGAGTTTTCTTTTGCTTTTCAAACTTTCCAATTATACTGGTCAGGAAGCTCTCTTTAGTTTGTCCATTAGCTAGGTATTCTATTCCGTGCTTGATGAACCCTATTTTTTCAAGGGGCAAATCAAACAACTTTTTTGTGTCAGAGCAGCTAGGTATGATTTTAATATCCTTTGCGGGCCCCGTACCAATATTTTCAACAACAATGTTGATTAAAGAATCTGTATGTGTATTGTTTATATCTAAACGGACTACAATATGAGGTTTATTGCTATTTCTGAGCATTTTGTGAGTCAGGAAGGTATACCAAGCAACAAGCCCTATATTGATGATGGCGGCGATTAGATTTCCGTGCGGTAACAAGGATTTCAGGAAGTTCATAATGTTCCTTTTAGTTGTTGGATTGTGGTGTAGGCACCGTGTTTACCCGTGAATAGGTCAGATCATGTATTTACTCATACCAATGCGGAAACGGCAGCCCCTTCCTTTTCAGGCGCGCGAGCTCTGCCTTGAGGTTACATTGCGATTTTTTTGTGCCGTGGATACTCGGTTCGAGTGACAACTTCATCCGCAAGGTTTTCATGGCATCGTGGATCGCTTTATCGGTGATGCCGATCAATTCTAATACGCGCCGGTCGAGCTCTGCCCGTATCGGATCGTGCTTTTTCTGTTTGGCACGGTAACACTCGTTAAAGGGGAGCTGCTTCTCACGCTTGAGGGCGTTGAAGATGGTTTCCGCCTCCACAAGTTGTGCTTCTGTTAACCTGGTTACGTCTAATGTGGGAAGCGTGCCGAGTGCCGTTAACGCCATCATGCCTCGCCCCGGTTGCTGCTTCCCGGCGTGCATCCAATGGCAAAGTAAGCCAAGCGTCGAGTTGCTCCAGAGCATAAAAGGGTATTCGTATCGCTGATCGTCAAAGGCAACATTGCTAAAAGATCGGACACCGATTGAGGGTCTCTCTGTGAAGACAGCGATCATTGAAGATGCGTTAAATCCCAGATTGACATTGTAATGGGCTCGGCTGTTCCTAGCGAGCAGCTTTTGCAACTTTGCCTCGCCTCCGGGGCGTAGCACCCCGTGATAGTCAGGTAGTGCCTCCATTGTCCGCTGGAGAGGAGAATTGACTTTCCACAGACAAGGATAGGCATCCGTGTCAACACACCCTTCTGCCATATCAAAGGCACCTCTTCCGCCATCACCGTACACGTCTAAATGAGACATACTGACGGTTGCAAGATCGTCTACGCGGCACATTGGTATATCGTTTGTTTTTAATTCTGCAGCGATGTTCAGTTTCCCGTTGATGAGATGATGGCCTGTTTGAATCAATTCCATCGCTTTTGTTCGCGTGGTACTCCATCCTTCGCCGATGTTAAGCGGGCATTCCAAGACTTGCCCTACCACATCATCGCCGATCTTTAGTGTGTCGCCGCTGCTTGGCGCATCTTCCATGCGTCGGACACTCCGAATTCGGTTGATACGGTTCGCTATTTCAAGTGCTTCAAGTAGACTGTCGGGTCTGTGGTTAAGACAGACGAATTTACCGCGTCCGGTATTCGCACCGATGCCTCTGGTTGCGATGACCATGCATTCTGCCATTTTGGTATCCGCGGAGAACGCACAATCGCTTGCATCGGCTTGAGCGATGGTAATGACGGTGACATTATGGTATTCAGTTGCCCATACATCTCGTACTTTCTGCATGCTCGTCCCAGCGAGGATGGTTGCGGGGAGTATAAAGCCCATGGTACCCCCGCGCTTGAGTTTCTTGTCGGCGAGGTCAACGAAGTAGGCACCGAGGCCCGCCATGCCTGCACCTTTGGAGACGCGTCGGTCTTTGTCGGCTACCGCCAAACGCATGGCTTCTGCGTCATCTTCAGGCCGGTCATGTCCTCTGAAAAGTCCTTTGTTATCGCTTGCGTTGGCATCTGCATTCGGTTTCGTAAACGGTGGATTCTGGATAACGATATGCCATTCGTTGTGCGGGAATGCTTGATGGAAATCGACGACTTCGTGTTTTTCACCGCCGAGCCTTTCCGCCTTCGAGTCATCCAATATGGGGAGCGGGGGCTGGTTGCTGAGCAGTTCCAGCGATCCGACAGCGTAGTAACCACTATCTAATAAGCCGTAGGGCGCGGTCAGCACACGTGTGCCGCCGAGCTTAATATCGGGATACGTGCTTGCAAGTGCAGCGAAGGTCAGATGCGTAGCGTTTGGCATGACATCTGCACCGCCTATATTCTTCTCTAACATCTGTTTGTGGACATTCTTACCGTTGCCGCCCGCTTGTTCGTGCAGTGCAAGGACACGCTGATAGACACCATTGAGCAAGGCCCCGGTACCACAAGCGAAATCCGCAACTTTTGGCAGTTTACCATCCGGTAATTCCGGCAGGACGAGTGCAGAAAGGAGTGCAGCACTTTCAGGGAGTGTGTAATTCGCTTTGAGGTATTTCCGATCGATGATGAGTTTCTGAAACACCATGCCTGTGAGTTCATGCATTTGTGCCAATCCAGTATCAACGAGTTCCTTAGCAGCTTCACAGAGGAGTGTGAGAATAGGTCTGACGAGGTTATCTGCGGTATCCAATGCCTCAACGAGATCGCGTGCATCCTCGAAAATCGGTTGGTAGTTCACTGTGAGAATTGCGTTCCAATCCGTGATAACGTTAGCGGAGTTCATGTTACGGAGCAGTTGTCCGAGCGATCGAACATTTTCCATTTGCTCGATGCCAGCGAGCGCGCTTTGGAACACAAAGGCATCGGTGATAATAAGCGCTGCCATCCGAGATGTCTGTTCTCCACGGGTTTGGTGCAAGATTTTTTCAATGCTGTTCCCAATCCCAGGTCGCTCGGCGATCGCATCTTCAATCAAGTTCGCTGCTTTGTTGATGCTCAGTTCCATCTTATCTGCCTCCGTTTCCAGCTGGCTATTTGGCGTTGCACCGATACGGAGAGCGTTGGCGATGTCTGTCACTTTACCTTTCGCCCAACCGTTAGTGGGGAATTTACCGGTATTGCTAACGAGTTTATATTCGAGATCCTCGGCATCAAGTAATGCTTGTCGGAGATCGCGCCCGCCTTCTGTTTTAAAACGGATGGGATATCGGATCGCCATGACGTTGTTGAGCGTCTTAGTGACGCTATCGTAGGCGCGGTCGGGAACGAGTTCACGAACAAGCCTGCTCTCTGCTTGTTCTTGTAGTTTTTCTTCGGTGTGCGTGTCTGCATATTTTGCTTCAATAGCGATAGGTTCACGGCCCCGCTGGGTTACAAAAGCATCAAGTTTCTTACTACCGGCTGTAAATGGATTCGATTCCACTTCAATTGTCCAACCGTGGCGCATCTCCTCCAGGATATCTACAAGTTTGCTCGTGATACGGGTTTCAGGTTGGTTACGCATAAATTTTTCTCATTCTATTATTTTAACCTAAGTTTTCAAATACCGCCTGGTTAAGAGGGGTAGGGTTTATGTGTTATTTGAAAGTATCCGATTAATTTTGG
Organism: Candidatus Poribacteria bacterium; assembly: GCA_009843785.1. GTDB lineage: Bacteria > Poribacteria > WGA-4E > WGA-4E > WGA-3G > WGA-3G. The sequence goes on from VYCT01000353.1 coordinate 4,066, forward strand.
GTTTTACCATAAATCGGTAATCTCCTAACGCTGTGCGGTTGGGAAACCGCACCTACCGTATCTGGGAACCGCAGTTGATCCAGTGCAGTTGGAAAATCCTACTTACCATCTTACTATTAATCATCTCTAACTTGATACTTTTGACCACAGTTCTTCGGAGAGTGTCTCTGTAACGTTTGCAATTTGTGCTGAAGGCTGTGGCAATTTCAAACTTTCAAAGATGTCCGACCACCGCTCCGGTTGCCCTTCTTCAACGTAAACAGGTATGAATCCTAAATTCAGGTAAGTTTTAATGGCAGGGATCCTAAAATCGTCGGTGTCGAGCATAGAACATTTGAATCCATTGTCCCGAAAGTAGACGAGAACAGCAAGTGAGACCCATTTTCCGAGTTTGTGTCCGGTGTGTTCAGCAACAACGCCTACCATGTGTACATACCCGACCTCTTTTTCATCCACAGATTGCCGCCAGGCACAAGCAGTTCCGACCGGGACCTCACGATGTGTTGCGAAGTAGAAACCGTCGGGAATAAAAACATCTCTGCCCGTAATCTCGTTCTCCGTATCCTGGGCAGTTCGTTCCCTGCCCCCGAACGAATCACTAATAATACGTGCCCAGTGCGCCTCATCGCCTTTGCGATAGGTGCGCATACCGTAGCCTGCTGGCAGTTCTAACGCCGGTAAATCTTCCAAATTGGGACGTACCATTCTAAGTTGTCGTGCCATCTGCCTTCACTCCCTCGTATGAAATAGGCTTGCCCAGTTAGCCGTAATTATACCACACTCTGAAAAATCATGCAAAATCCTTTACAATATTATTTTAAAGCAGTATAATAGTTTTCGGTTGTCAGTAGATGCTTTCGGAGTAACCGTTGGGGCTCAATTCTAAGCCGCACCTACCGAACCTACTGAAACAGTCGCGATAAAGGTGGAAAACGATGAAACGACAGGGCAAACAAAACCCTAATATTGTGCTTGTCGGTTTTATGGGAACCGGGAAAACCTCGATAGGTAGGCGGCTTTCCACGCAACTTCGGATGCGCTATGTGGATACCGACGACATCATTGAACGAGATAGCGGACGCCGTATCAGTGACATCTTCGCGGAAGATGGAGAACCCACTTTTCGAGAACTGGAAAGCGAAGCGGTCCGTAAAGTGTCGAAACTTTACAATTACGTTATCTCCACCGGGGGCGGCGTGGTCTTGAAAGAAGAGAATATGGTAGAATTAAAGCGTAACGGCATTATTTTCTGTCTGACAGCAACAGCAGAGGAGATCTATCGGCGGGTTCAACATCAGTCACACCGACCCCTGCTCCAGACTTCCGATCCATTCATGAAGATTAGCACCATGCTGGAAGAACGACACCCTTACTATGCCAAAGCCGATTATATGGTGGAAACGACAGGACGTTCATTCGGAGAAGTCATGGCGTATATCAAACGGGTATTTACGAAAAGCCTTAGGGATCCCAAATGACGAAAACTTTACGCGTGGAACTCGGAGCGGACAGTTATCCGATTGCTGTCGGAACAGGACTCCTGAACCGAGTTGGAGAACTTCTCACGCCGCATATAAAATCAAATAAGGTGCTTATCGTTTCGGACGCGTTTGTTAAAGCGCGGTATATGCCTATCGTTCACCAAAGCCTTACCGATGCTGGATTTAACGTAAACACGATTGAAATCCGTGCCGGTGAAGAGAGCAAATCGCTGGCGCAGTTTTCACGGATACAGGATAGTTTGGTTGCACATCAACTCGACCGTGGTTCAGTGCTTATTGCGCTCGGTGGCGGTGTCATCGGTGACCTTGGTGGCTTTGCAGCGGCGGTGTACATGCGGGGTATCTCCTACGTTCAGATTCCAACAACTCTACAAGCACAAGTTGATGCGAGTGTCGGTGGCAAGACTGCAATTAATCACCCGAAGGGCAAGAACCTCATCGGTGCGTTTCACCAACCGAAATTGGTACTCATCGACGTGGATACACTCAAAACCTTACCGCAGCGCGATATCAGATCCGGACTTATTGAAGTTATTAAGATGGGTGTCATCCGCGATGAACCACTGTTTGAAATGGTTGAGGAAAACTTAGATGCTATTCTAAATTTAGAAGACGCGATGCTGATTGAGATGATCTCAAGTGCGTGCGTTAACAAGGCGGAAATTGTTGCGAAAGATGAGAAAGAGAGTGGGTTGCGGATGGTGCTTAATTATGGACATACTTTTGGTCACGCGCTTGAGGCACTGACGCATTACAACCGATACCGACACGGCGAAGCGGTCTCTATCGGTATGAATTGTGCAGCGCAATTGGCGGTTAATTTAGGGATGTTTTCTGAAACCGATTTCCAACGGCAGCGCAGCCTGCTAAACCGTGCGAAATTGCCGCTTACTTTTCCAGACGATCTTACGCCGGAAGCGATATGTGACGCTATGTATTTAGACAAAAAGACACTTGCTGGCAAACTCCGTCTTATCTTGCCGACGCGTATTGGAGAGGTTATTATCCGAAACGATGTGGACGATCAACACGTTTTAGAAGCCATATCACAATGTTTTTAATAGTTTTGACCAACAACTCGCGCCTTAGCAAAAGTATCAGTAGACGAGTTGTTGGTCAAAGTTTTCAGTACGATTTTTCTGCGAAAAATCTTTCAGTACTCAGTTAGCACATTTTGGCGGTTACCTTTCCTGCTACTGCCACAACTCTCACTGCAAGGCACTCTTTAACTGATAACTGAAAGCGCAGCGTATTCTCACTGCGAAGCAAACTGATAACCACTCTCGAGGAATATAACACTTATGATAAAAACAACTCAATGGGTAGCCATCTGCTTGGTTTTATGCCTAAGCGTCAGCACTGCGTTCAGCCAAGAGTCTGCCGCACCGTCAAATGTTACGGCAGTGGATACGCCGAATGACGATGGCTCCAGCATTACTATTAAGTGGGATGCCGCGGCTGAGGATACTGGTATCAGCGGTTATCAAATCCTGCGGCGGATTGCTGATGGCGATCTTGAAGAAATAGGGGGCCTACTGCCCGCTGAAACGACGAATTATGTCGATTCCAGCATTCAACAAGGGACGGCTTACACCTACATTGTGCGTGCTGTTACCGAGGCAGAGGCGACTGTAGATTCTGAACAGACTGCCCCGGTTAAAGGGACAGGTGAATGGTTTCACACCGGAAAAACCCCGCTGTTTGTCGCCATGCTTCTTTTTTCTGCCGCGATTGTTTGGAATATCTATAATGCGCGAAGCGGCAAAGAGATATTTGTCCGTCGCATCCCCGGCCTTGAGGCAGTCGATGAGGCTTTGGGCAGAGCCACAGAGATGGGACGCTCTATACTCTATGTATTGGGTTTAGGGGGTGTAGACAATGTTGCGACGATTGCGAGCATGACGATTTTGGGACAGGTTGCACGGCGGACAGCGGACTACGAAACGCCCTTGCGTGTCCCTTGTAATGAACCGGTCGTGTTGAATGTGGTCCGTGAGGTAGTGAAAACATCTTACCTTGATGAGGGTCGGCCAGATGCCTACAACGAGGAAAACATCTTTTTTCTTACCGGTGACCAATTCGCTTATGCTGCGGGGGTTGATGGTATGATGATTCGCGAAAAACCGGCGGCGATCTTCTTACAAGGCACGTTTGCTGCGGAATCATTGCTCATGGCTGAAACCGGTAATTCTATCGGTGCTATTCAGATTGCTGGAACCGATTCTGAGCACCAACTGCCCTTCTTTATCGCCGCATGTGACTATACGTTAATCGGTGAAGAACTCTATGCAGCAAGTGCCTATCTCTCAAGAGAACCAATGCTACTCGGTAGCCTCAAAGGACAAGACTGGGGAAAAATACTCATTTTTCTAACCATCGTCCTCGGCGTGGTGCTTGAACTTTTCGGTGTTAACTGGATCACAACACTCTTACAGCGAGTGAGTTAGGAGGTTTTATGAAACGACAAGTACCCTTAGCACTCTGCTTCCTTTTTGGCATAGTAATGATCCTCACGCAATTTGTCCCACATAAATACGTCCAAGCACTTTACAAAGAGTTTATTGATTGGGGCCTCATAATATCACCTTTCGCTTTGGTATTAGCAGTGATAACGCTCATCCAGACCCACACGACACGCGTGCGTCGCCGCACAGAACATTGGCAGTACAGCTTTCTTGTATTCGCTGGCATGATAATTATGGTCTGTGTAGGTGTTCCGTTTGGAGAACAGGATTCTGTATTTGTATGGTTATATGACAACGTCCAGGTCCCAATGGACGCAACGATGTTTTCTTTACTTGCTTTCTTTATTGCTTCAGCGGCCTTCCGCGCCTTCCGCGCTCGCTCCTTTGAAGCAACGCTGCTTCTCGTCACTGCCATGATTGTGATGCTCGGAAATATTCCAATCGGTGATCTGGTGTGGAATAAGGTAATGTCTTGGACCCCTTGGGCGGACGGGGCATCAGGGGCTCGCCAGTGGATTTTAGACGTTCTCAACAGTGCAGCACGACGTGGTATTATTCTTGGTGTAAGTTTAGGTGTCATTTCACAATCTATTCGAATTATATTAGGCATTGAACGTTCGTACCTTGGTGGAGGAGATTAGGCTATGCTTGAAAGATTCATGAATATGGACAGGCGAATAATTTTTATTTTAATTGCCTTGGTCGTTATCATTCCAACCCTGATACCAATCAGGCTACCCATTACGGTGTCAGAACCGACCCAAAAACTGTACGATTATATTGACACACTTCCATCGGGTTCAACTATTATGATAGCTTTTGATTATGGGCCATCCTCCCTCGCGGAACCGGAACCAATGGCAAAGGCAGTCATGCAGCACTGTTTCAGTAAAGGCGTAAAAGTCATCGGTATGACACTTTATGCGAATACCCCAACATTAGCCCATAAACTCATGCGAAGGATTGCAGCGGAAAACAAGGCAGTTTATGGTGAAGATTATATCTTTTTGGGCTACCGCCCCGGAGCTTTACAAGTTATCCTTGGTATGGGGACTAACATTGCCAACGTCTTTGAGACTGATTACGAAAAAACACCTATTACCGAAATTCCAATGATGCAGAATATTACGAACTATGATCAGATTGCGCTGTTGCTTGACCTTGCTGCTGGCAGTACAACAGGCGCGTGGATTGTTTATGCAAACACGAGATACGGTTTGAAGATCGCTGCAGGCGTTACTGCCGTTATTATCGCCCAGATGTACCCCTACCTGCAAACCGGACAGTTGATAGGTTTGATGCCCGGTTACTTGGGAGCCGCCGAGTATGAAAAACTGTTGAATGTCGCCGGCGGAGATGGGACTGTCGGTTTAAATACTGCATCCTATGCACATCTTCTGATTATCGGGTTGGTTCTTTTAGGCAATATTGCCTTTTTTGTTCATCGACGAAAGGAGGCGTAAATTGATAGAAATTATTGGAATCTGGGTTGCAGCATTTTTAACCCTCTGCATCTATAGTTTTCTTTACCGAGATAATCCGTTTTATCGGTTTGCTGAACACCTTTTTGTAGGCATATCAGTTGGATATGGCATCGTTATTGCCATGCATCAAGGTATCATCCCGTTAGCTTGGGTGCCTTTATCTGAAGCAATGAGCGCGCTTTGGACTGTAATAACAGGACAAGCAACACCAGAAACAATAAATGCACTTTGGGGGCTAGTGAAAATAATCCCAATCGCCATCGGTTTACTGTTTTTCGCACGCTTGTCACCGCGTCACACGTGGTTAATTCGTTATCCAATCGCTATCCTTATTGGATTTGGGGCAGGCATCGCAATTCCAAATGAGTTACAAGCGAATATTTTTGCACAGACACGTGGAACAATTGCACCTTTTGCTGCTATTAATGCGGGAACACTTTCCGCTTGGGATATATTCGGAACAATCCTCATCGTTATCGGTGTTATATGCACACTCATCTATTTCTTTTTCTCTATGGAGCACCGGGGGGCTATCAGCTGGCTTTCCAAGGTCGGTATCGCTTTTCTAATGGTAGGGTTTGGTGCAGCATTTGGTAACACCGTTATGGGACGTCTCGCTCTGATGATCCACCGCGTCGGTTTTCTAATAAAGGATTGGCTCGGCACAATCTTTTGACATCCTCTAACTATTAAGTTTTGCCCTATGCTCCAAATGTAAAGCATTTTCACTGCGAAGCAAAATTATGCCATTTAAGGCATAATTTCATTTCGCACAGATTTTTGGTGCGTCGGACATGAACTTCACCAGAAATCATCGTGGAACCTTCTTCATAGTACAAAACCTGTAGCCCGTAACGTAGTGGAGGGCGGACTTAAGAAAAGGGTGCTAAAGTTCAAATCTACACTATTTAACCGCAAGGAAAATTAAAAAATGAAACTCGGATATAGTACGTGGGGGATGCCCACTGTCCCTATTGATACCGTCATCTCCCATTTAGCGAGTCTCGGATACGATGGCGTTGAACTCACTATTATTCCACGCTTCACGACTGAACTCAGCACGCTTGATGCCGCGGAACGGAAACGGATAGCATCCCTGTTGGAACAGCATAACTTAGCATTGCCGGCAATCGCGGCACATTCGAGTTTACTCGAAACAGACCCTGATGCACATGCGAAGAATATGTGGCGGTTGAAAGGTGGCGTTGATCTCGCTGTTGAACTTGCACAAGGAGACGAGCTGCCTGCAGTTAATACGACTCCCGGCGGAAAACCGGAGGATTGGGACAGAAATAAAGAATTCCTCGCGGAACGGATAGGAGAACTTGTCGATTACGGCGCATCGCGCGGCGTTACGATTGCAATGGAGCCGCACATCGGTGCAATCATTGACACCCCCGCGAAAGTGCTTGAGCTGCTAAAAATCGTCAATTCGCCATATCTCAAGGTTAACTTCGATATCAGCCATTTTGATATTGTCGGTATGCCGACAGAAGAGACAGTTTCGGCACTGGCGGCAGTTTCGGCGCACACGCATGTCAAGGATCAGCGCGGTATCGCCCCCGATTTTGAGTTCCTGATTCCGGGTGAAGGCACTTTTGATTATGTCAATTATCTCAAGCAGATGCAAACACACGGTTACGATGGGTTTATCACTGCGGAAGTGAGTTTTATGGTGCAAGCACGCGAAGACTATGACCCGCTCGCTGCTGCCACGCTCTCATACGAGACACTATCAAACGCCTTTACGGAAGCAGGCATCGAAAGAGGATAGCGATGGGAACCCCGAATATTCTTTTATTGATGACAGACCAGCAGCGGTGGGACGCTATGGGTTGCAGCGGCGATTGGGTGCAGACCCCGAACTTGGATCGCATCGCGAGTGAAGGCGTACAGTTCACGAATTGTGTCACGACATCACCGGTCTGTATCCCGACACGGCTCAGTTTGGCAACAGGCTTGTATCCGCACAACACCCATGTCTGGAACAACATGAACCATCAGATGCCTGCTGAAACACCGACATGGATGCAAGCGGTGCGCGAGGCGGGTTACCGGACAAGTCTTCTCGGCAAAACACATCTCCATCCACACGGTGGGGACTTGCGTGAGCGCGAGGGATTAATGAATGCCTATGGGTTGGATGATGTGAATGAAATCGGTGGGCCGCGTGCAAGCGCGAACGTCCTGTCACACATGACAGCGGAATGGGAGGCGAAAGGACTTTGGGATGGCTACCGCGCTGACTATCGTGAACGGTTTAGCACGAAACCGTATCTCGTGCGTCCATCAACGTTAGGTCTTGAAAACTATGCCGATGTGTACGTTGGACAACAGGCGAAGCAATACCTCCAGAACTACAATCGACAAGAGCCTTGGTGCTGCTGGGTCAGTTTCGGAGGGCCGCATGAGCCTTGGGACACGCCCGAACCTTACGCCAGCATGTATGATCCGAAGGAGATGCCACCGGCAGTCCCGCGTCCACCTGCCGGAGAACGTCCGCAAGGACATTTAGATAGGCTTATGCAGCGGATGAATCCAGCGTTTGAGCCCGGTGAAATCGGTAGACTCCGCGCGAATTATGCAGGTAATGTCACGCTTATTGATGCACAGATTGGCGAGATCCTTGATACAATTGCGGCACGCGGTGAACTTGAAAACACAGTTATCGTGCATACTTCCGATCACGGTGAAATGAACGGTGATTACGGTCTCATCTATAAAAGCAACTTTCTCAATGGTGCTGTCCGGATCCCCTTACTTGTTCGGACTCCTGATAGCACAAACGCGGGGAGCATCTGTGATAGCCCGGTGGAATGGATTGACATCGGTCCAACACTTGTTGAATCGGCAGGTGGCGAGTTGGCGCATCGCCAATTTGGGAAGTCGTTGTGTCCAGTGTTAACAAACCCGGAAGTAACACACCGCGATTTTGCGATCTCTGAGATACAAGGTGAGATTATGCTCTTAAATCAGGAGTGGAAGATTGCGCTCAATGCGAATGGTGAGGCTTATCTCCTATTCGACATGCAAAACGATCCGAATGAGACCGAGAACCTTGCTGGCAGACCTGAAGTTGCGGATGTTGAAACGGCGTTGCGCCTGCAAATTTTAGAGCGACTTATGCAGACGCAACTGGAAAAACCGTTTCGATAGATTAGGCTCTGCCGTAAACAGGGATGGCAGCACCGTTAATGATAATTGCATCGTCGGAAGTGAGGAAGCAGATCACTTTGGCGACATCTGCGGGAGATACCCACCGATCGTGTTCTTCGTCGGGCATGGATTCCCGGTTCGCGGGGGTGTCCATAACGCTTGGCATAATGGCATTGACATTTACGCCTGAATCCATCACCTCAGCGGCTAACGACTCGGTCAAGGTGCGGACACCGCCCTTGGAAACACAATAAGCACTCAAACCCGCTTCGCCTTTTAAACCGGCGCGTGCGGAGACGTTGATGATCTTTCCATAACTTTGCGCAGTCATGTGCGGAATAGCCGTTTTGCAGCAGAGGAAGACGGATTTGAGGTTGAGGTTCATCATGAAATCCCATCTATCCTCTTCAAGTTCTGCTGCTGGTATCCCTCCGACAAAGCCGCCGACAATATTTATCAAGACATCCAATGATCCAAACTTGGATACGAACTCTTCAACGGTCTTCTGAACTTCGGTTTCCTCGGTAACGTTCGCAAAGAGGAAGGTGACATCTTCGCTGAGTTCCGGATTGAACTCCTTGAAGCGTTCAACCTCGTTGTCAAACAGATAGGTAACAGCGACAGTGTCGCCTTGGGCGAGGTAGGCTTTGGTGACGGCGCTTCCTAATATACCGGTGCCGCCAGTAATGAGGACGTTTCGGTTCTGTTTTGTCATTTTGAATTTCTCCGTTTCGTTTAGCAGTTGAGTATATAGTGCTCAAAGAACACTTCTTACGTCACTCCGATGCCGGGGTGTTTTGGCAGTATCAGTTTACCGTTATCAAGGGTTACGCCTGTGTATGGGTCGTTTGTGATGAGCAGGTTGCCGTCGAGATCGGCGTAGTCTACGAGCGGTGTTAAGTGCGCAGCGGCGGTGATGCCGAGCGAACTCTCTATCATACAGCCAATCATAACAAGCAAACCGTGTGCGCGAGCGACATGTATCATCCGATGCGCTTCAAGTAGCCCACCGCATTTGACGAGTTTGATGTTGATACCGTCAACGCACTGAGTTAGTGCGGGAATATCACTTGCGCGTTTGACGCTTTCATCAGCAATAATTGGTAATTCCGAGTTGTCTCGGACAAATTTGAGTCCTGCGAGATCATCAGGTTTTGTTGGCTGTTCAATCAACTCAACACCATAGCGTGCCAGTTCATGGATCTTGCGAACCGCTTCTTTCGGTGTCCACGCTGTATTTGCATCGACGTAGATAGGTTTATTTGTCACCCCGCGGAGTGTCTCAATTATCTCGATATCATGAGGTGTCCCGAGTTTGACCTTTAGGATCGGATACGCTTCAGCGTTTCGGACTTTCTCTGCCATCACTTCAGGTTCATCAAGCCCGATGGTAAACGACGTGCAAGGCGTTTTCTGTGGGTTGAGTCCCCAGAGTTGGTAGAGCGGAACGCCGAGTTTTTTACCGAGTCGATCGTGTAGTGCCATATCAATAGCGGATTTTGCTGCGTAGTTGCCGCCGATCAGCGTTTCAACAGTCGCCATCACATCGTGAATTGCATCAAGGTTGTCAGGCAATGCTGAGGCGATAGTCTCCACTGCGACACTGACCGTCTCAACGGTTTCACCGTAAAATCGTGCGGGTGCCGTTTCACCAATTCCGCCATCAATCTCCACTGAAATTACTTGCCGATAGGCATCTGTTGCCCGACGTGCAATCTTGAACGGGTGTTTGAGTTGTAGATTTGTGATTCGAGAGACTATATTCATTTTTCTTCTTTTCCTTGCGGTTCGTTCAAGTAGGTTGCGCCTTTAACCTGCCTTCCCGTAAACCCGCTTTCCACTGCGTTCCAAGCTACGCGTTTTGTCTAATCAGAAGCATACGCTTGCCTTTCTTTTAAGTATGCCATAAAACGTTTCTGTTCTTCTGCATCAATCTTACCATCCGTTTTTAGGAAAGTCCATGCGCCGAAAAAGATAGCCTGTGCTTCCTCAACAGCGGAAGCGTTTTGCCGATTTAAGGATCGGATTTCAAGGGTCATCGCCATTTTGTTGGTCTGCTGGATTTCAGGAGTTGTCCGGTCTTGAACTGTGATAATCGGGGTCTCATAGAGTGTACTGTTGAACTGTTCGAGTATCCGTTTTAGAAATGTTTCCGTTCCTTGATTGCCTCGGTAGTGCGCTGCGACAATGGGGGGTTCATCTTTAGCTTGTGGTGCGTGATTAATTTGCAGATAATACCCTCTACCTGCGATAGCGTTAATTGTCTCTATTCGCTTCTTTATCGTCGATTTCTGCCCCAAGGTATGAATGTTATAGACTTTCGCGCCAGTCAGTTCCAGTAACTCTTGTAAAGTTTCGATCAATTTCTGCGTGGTAGGCGTATCGCTCCGTGAATCGAGAATGATGAGCGTTGATGCGAACACACCACCAGCAATAGGACGAAGTTTGGTATGCGCAACCGTTGCCTGATTCGGGGTAATATCAATCTTGCGTTTGTGGGGATAGTAGCCGACCTTGGAAATATATAGGGTCGTTTTGATTGGTACTGTCGATGTAGGTTCGGTTGTGATGAAGAAATGTCCGTTGGTATCTGTGGTTGCGGTTAACCCCGGATCCGCGTGCAATTGTACATCCTGCAGCGGTTTCCGAGAGGTTACATCAGAGATCTGTCCCTGCACAATGGCGGTGTCTGTGTCTTTAAAGTTAATCGTTAGCGATGCGCGCTTCTCACCGTAAGAGGCTTCTGCGGTTGCTGTCCCGGGTGTATTAGGGGCATAGAGATAGAAGCTCGATGAACCGCGCTTTGATAATTGACGGGTCTCTGCCAATGTCCCGTTTGACGTTTGCATGTAGATCGGTTCACCATCAGAGATAGGTGTTCCGTCAGCGTCAAACGCGGTTACAGAAATACCGACGTAACTTTTACCGTCAGCTGGCAGTCTATCCGTCCAAGCGTTAAGGCGAAGCTCTACTGCTGCGGGTGCGACTTTGAACCACTGTCGTGAAGGCAAACTATGATTTCCATAATAGTTTACTAATTCAGTTTCGACAAAATGAACACCGTTTGCGAGCGGTTCTTCAATAGCGACAGTGATTATATCGGTATCACGATCATAGTGATACGGCAGACTTATGCCATTAACTTTAATTCGGATAGCGTCGGTGAAAACCTGCTGTCGTTTGAGCATCCACGCGCCCCGTTGGTGGAGTCCATCCATAACCTGAATTTGAAGTCGTGGCGTTCTGGTCTGAATAACAGTTTCCGGTTGCGGTGCTACCAAAATGCCCTTCGGAAACCCTGCGGCCACATAGCGTGCGAGACCGAGAAAATAGCCGTAAGCCTCTTTTCTGAGATAGTCGTCCTTTTTCAGGCGCGCCTCTTCCTCCGGGTTTGAGAGAAAAGATGCTTCGCATAAGACGGCTGGACATTTCGTCAGTCGCAAAACGCCAAAGCCAGAAGTTGTCACCAGTTTATCCGAAAAGAGACCTGTCGCTGGTGAATTTGGTAATCGCAGTGCGTCTGAGACTCCCTGTTGCACATAGCGAGCGAGGTCGAGGCTCTGGCGCGAGTCATCGGCATCGCCGTGATACCATGTAGAAGTGTAGTTCGTCTCTGGGTTGTCAATGCCGTTATGGTGAAGTGAGATAAAAAAATCGGCACTACTTTCGTTGGCAATTTGACTCCGTGTCGGCAGGCTCACGTAAGAATCATCAACACGGGTCATGACGACAGTCGCTCCAACTTCTTGCAACATGTTCCGCAAGTGAAGGGCGACCTGTAAATTGACATCCGCCTCACGAACGCCTGTGGGCCCGCGTTTGTAATCAGAGATGTGTCCTTGCCCACCGTGTCCTGGGTCAAGACAGATTTTGAATCCGTTGAGATGCCGAGTATAAGAGGGAATCTCAGTGTGGAAAGGTGTCTGCTGCGCTGTAATCTTTTGGCGGCGCGAACAGCCGATAAACAGCAGAAAAACTGAGGTAATAACGGCAATTTTGTAAAAGAGGCGGGTTTCCATTTACAGTAGAATCGGAAAATAAGTGAACATTTTTAAGAAGATACCCCCCCTAACCCCCTTATCAGGGCGGAATGAGAGCGGCATTGCTTCAATTTGATGTGTTTCAATAATTATGGGCTTTACAATAAAAATCCGATATTTCCCGTTCAGAATTTTAGTCAGCACGTGTAAACGTACCTATCTGTTCCTGTTCCGCCTGGTTCGTCGCGATCGGGGTCGCTCAAGGATTTCTTTGAGAATGATACCTTGACGAAATGTTTGGGGCGACAAATCCAGCAGTGACGTAGCAGGGACAGATCGGATTCCGGTTGGGGATTCCACAGGCACTGGTGGCGGTTGTGGTCGTTGATTCTCAACGATAGGTTGAGCTGGGTCTTGTGGTGCGGGCGGTTTCGGTTCTTCAGAAGCCGCGGGCACCGCTTCCGTTTCGTCTTCGTCCTCTTGCGCCATCATCTGCTCTAACTCTGTTGCAAAAGGAAAATCCTCCATGAAAGGTGGTGGTGCTACGTCGCCGTCACTCTCAGCGTGCGTATTTTCCTCCACTCTTCTTTCTGCATTCTGTTGTTGTGCCTTCCGTTGACGCGAGTACCGCACGACGAGCGACAGAATTATGATGACAGCCATCACCGCCAATTCGACGATATTTTCCATCGAGTTCTCCTTTAGGGACCGGTGTTATGTGTGAACGGCATGATGGAGCATGGAGCATGCCTACGACTTTGCTTCAATGCCTACTATGAAAGTCCGAGCGAGTGCGAAGAGCGCGTTGTATCTATCTCCTGTCCATCGGTGATGGGTGAAGCGATAGACTGGCGCATCTCCGTATCTGCGAGGATATTCCTGAGTTCGTAATAATCCATAACGCTCATTCTTTCGGTGTTAAGCGTATCAGCGATTGCAAGGGGTACTTCAGCGTCAGCCTCAACGAGTTTGATTGTCATCTCTTCAACGAGTGCCTTATTTTCTTCTTCTTCGGCTTGTGCGCGTGCGCGTTGCTCCTCAGCCTTCGCGCGTGCGATCTTGAGTTCGGCTTCCGCTTGGTCGGTCTGTAATTTAGCCCCGACATTCTCGCCGACATTTATATCGGCAATATCAATAGAGAGGATTTCAAATGCGGTTCCAGCGGCTAAGCCTTTGTCAAGGACGGTCTCTGAAATGCGGACAGGGTTTTCCAAAACTTCCTTGTGGCTTCCGGATGAACCGATGGTAGTGATAATTCCTTCACCGACCCTTGCTCGGATGGTATCTTCGGTAGCGCCGCCGACGAGGCGGTCAATATCGGCTCGAACTGTAACGCGTGCCTTCACAATTAACTGGATGCCGTCGCGAGCAACAGCAGTGATACCACTACTGGCATCATCTGTACTGGGAATATCAATGATCTCAGGCGTAACACTGACCTGGACGGCTTGCAAGACATCTCTACCCGCGAGGTCGATTGCGGCGGCTTGTGCGAAACCGAGATCAATGTTCGCTTTGTCAGCTGCGATAAGTGCTGCGACGACACTTGCGACGCGTCCGCCGGCAAGAAAATGTGCTTCAAGGTCATCAAGAGACAGGGTGAGCCCTGCCTTGGTAGCGTTAATTTGTGGTTCGACAATCGCGGCGGGTGGTACCCGGCGCAAGCGCATTGCAACGAGATCAAAAATTCCGACTTTAACGCCTGCTGCAATAGCGGTAATCCACAACCCAACTGGCACGAGCCAACTGATAATAATTAGGAACAGGAGTATCAAAACAGCGATAATCGCGACAATTGTTGGTGTCATATTTCCTCTTCTCCATTGAGACAGCGCGATCGCTGGATCGCGCGTATAGCAGTAAGCTACTGCTCAGTAATGTTTAAGTTGCCTTCACGGAATGCATTTGCGAGGGAGCGGGGGACTTCGGCTTCAGCCTCAACGACTTTTGCGCGCATCTCTTGAACGTTTGCGGTCATCTGTTGTTTCTGGGCGACCGCCATTGCGCGGCGTTCTTCAGCCTTCGCTTGTGCGACAACGAGATCGGCTTCGGCTTGCTCTGCTTGAAGTTCAGCGCCGATATTTTTGCCAACATTGACATCCGCAATATCAATAGAAAGGATTTCAAAAGCGGTTCCAGCGTCAAGTCCACGGTCGAGTACTGTTTTCGAGATGATGTCTGGGTTTTCAAGTACATCTTCGTAGGTTTCAGAGGCACCGATTGCGCTGATAATGCCCTCACCGACCCGCGCGATGATCGTCTCCTCACCGGCACCACCGACCAGCCGATTGATGTTTGTGCGAACAGTGATACGGACGGTGGTAATCAACTCAACGCCATCCAAAGCGAGCGCACTAATGCGCGGCGTAGTAATCACGCGCGGGTTGACGCTAACCTGAACAGCCTCAAAGACATCGCGTCCAGCCAAATCTATAGCGGCGGAGCGTTGAAAATTGAGTTCAATTCTCGCTTTATCTGCTGCGATGAGTGCACTGACAACATTCAGGACGTTTCCGCCAGCGAGGTAATGTGCCTCTAATTCGGAAGTCACTACCTTCAAACCTGCTTTGTGGGCACTAATTAAACCCTTCACAATAACATTAGGATTTACGCGTCTCAGGCGCATCCCGATTAGGTCAAAAATTCGGAGTGGGACCCCGGCTGCGACAGCGGCGATCCAAAGTCCAACAGGAACGAACCAAAAGAACGTGATGATAACAATTAGGGCGACAAGGGCGATTCCGCCTGTAAATAGATCCATTATCTGCCTCCTGTGAATAGTTATAAGTTATTAGTTGTTAGTTATAAGGCTGGTTCTGACGTTTGATCATCTCTTTGTAACTGTTGTTACCCAATTGAAGCACCGACGGTTACCAAAAGGTATTGAACAATCACAAGTTATTTCTTAACTAAAGACTTATAACTCTTCTTCTATTGTAAGCTACGAACGACGACACGACTTCCTTCTACAAAAATTACTTCAATATCAGTTTCTGGTGCGACAAATTCACCTTGCGTGACAATATCCACGCGATGTCCGCTGATTAAGGCTGCGCCGGCGGGCCGCAAAGGCGTGAGCGCCTTCCCGGACTTCCCAACCAGACTCGTCAATTCTGACGGAGGTGCGTGGAACCCTTCCTCTTTATTTTGTGCAGTGCTCAAGATGAAGGCTTTCCCCACAGACGTTCTCCGTAACAAGGCCAGCCCGATGATCGCCAAGGGAATGACCAGTACGAGCGTTATTCCAGTAGCCGTTAGCGCGGTCTGCCAACCGAATTGCGCCCATGCGACCCCGAATCCTATGAGTACAAGTAGTGCTCCGGGTATGCCTGCCGCACCAAATCCTGGAAGAATCAACAGTTCGATAAATACCAATAAGATCCCAAAACTGATGAGAAAAATTAGAAACCACATAGTTGTCCCCCAAACGTATCAAGCAATCCCAATGAAATTAATCATCCTCAACTGCTTCTACGAAAACTTTAGGACCTTCAACCTCGACAACTTTGACGCTACTATTCTGTGAAATGAAATCCCCGACAGTCACAACATCTACTCTTTTATCCCCGATTCGCGCTGTCCCCGAGGGCCGTAGCGGCGTTAAGGCGGTCCCCGATTGTCCAAGATACGCCTGAAAATCCTCGGTACTGGAAGAGTGGTATCCCATCTCAGTATCCATGACTGTTGAGAGCGCGAACCTCTGGAAGAGCCGTGTTTCAGGTAAGAAAAACGCGGCGAGGATCACTAATGCAGAAGTCAAAATTACAGAGATCGAGAGCCATAGAACCGCTGTACTGAACTCGTGGACCTGGTCGAAAACAAAGAAGACACTGCCCAACATCATTATAATACCCAAAATTCCGGCGACCCCGAAACCTGGAATCACAAAAATTTCCAAAACGATTAATCCTACACCGATAAGGAAGAGCAGTAAGGCCCATTCTGCGCCGATTTTCAGGAGCATGTGTCCACCAAAGAAGAGCCCTACACAGAGCAAGCCAAGGAAGCCAGGGACACCGAAACCGGGCGATCGAATCTCTATAAAGATACCGAGGAGCCCTAAAGAAAGCAGCAGGGAACTGATGAAAGGATTTGTGAGAAAGAAAACGACCCTATCTGCGAGCGTTGTTCTGACTTCAGTAACACGTGCATCGGAGAGCGTTTTGAGGCGATTGACTTGCGAAACGCCATATTCACGCTGGCGTTGCATGATATCTTCTTCTGTGAGCGGCATTTTGGTTCCAGCAACGTCAACAATCTCGTACTGCGCCAATAATTCAGTGAGGGTTTCTGCCTGTGCGTCAGCGAACCCGTATTCAAGAGCCTGTCGTGTGGACAAGGTGAGCAATTTGCCTTGTGCACAGAGGATTTCCATCTCTTCGCCTTCTTCTTGACGCGTTGCGTATTCCTCGGGTAGAAGCTTGACGATCTGTCCATCTTTGAGTTTAACGAGCACAAGTTCTTTGTCAACCATAGCTTCGGCGATATCGGGGTTCCGGTTTTCACGTTCGGCAGTTGCGCGAATGGTCCCTTGGATATAGGAGATCGCTTTTTCACCCACTTCCTGTCCTTGAACATTCACAGGTGCGGAGTCACCGATAGTGCCGCCTGAAGTCATGACAATCTGATTACAAGCGATAGAGATCATTGCGCCTGCTGAGATCGCCTGCCGATTGACAAAAGCGATCGTCGGGATCTGTGTTTCTTGAATTGCGCGAATGATATTCACGGCAGAATCGACTCTGCCTCCGGGTGTATCGACATCAAAAACGATTGCATCCGCCCTGGCTTCCTCAGCTATCTGAATACCTTCACTGATGTAAGTGCCGAGACCACTCCCGATCTCGTTGCGTATATCTATGACGTAAACCAGCGCGGTGTCTTGCGCGAGCACATTGCTACTCAAGAAGTGACATCCGATTAAAAGAAGTACGTAACCCAGAAGGTGCGTTTTGCGTCTCATGAAATTACCCTCACTTGTCGTTTGGATTGCCAGTTCCATCGTTTCCAGTCCAGAAGTGTTTTTTGTGCAACAATTTAATGTTTGATAACTAATTGAATTATATCTTAAGGTCGTCTCCTACGTCAAGGTCTATTTGTATTTTTGGCTATTTAGGTTGAGTCAATTCTTCTTGAATCCATGCGTGAAGCACGTGATTGAGAATTAAATGGACATCTTCAACAGGTCCATAGCGATTGCTGTCTACGACCACATTCACATCGCAAATCGTTGCTAAGGTGCCGCCGCCGAATCCACTCCATCCGATTGTTTTGCACCCTATCTCTTTGGCGTGACGCATCGCTCGGATCACATTCTCAGAGTTTCCACTTGCACTGATACCGATAATGACATCTTCGGGGTTCACAAGATTTTTTAACTGTTCAACAAAGACGTCTTCATAGGATACATCGTTCGACCACGCGCTCATTGTTGCAACGTTATCCGTCAAACTGATGACTCGGAAACGCGGTTTCCCAGGAATGCTCGTGCCTTTTCCCAAATCACAAGCGAGGTGTGAGGCTGTGGAGGCACTTCCGCCATTGCCAATCACAAAGATTTGTTTTTCGGCGTAATATGCCTCCATAATAGCATCTATGGACTGCCGGACATCCGGCAATGTAAGTCGTTCTAACACACCCTGAAGGTGTGAAATGTAGTTTTGAATTCTGTCCATCAAGACGTGTTCTCCAATTGCGTTAGCGAATTCTTTTGTGCCTTGAAATAGGCGTTCGGATCATGATACAAGGCACCTTCCGGGAGCCATTCCCATAAGGGTCCCAAACTTTTTCGTATCCGCTCAATATAGAACTGTGGAATTTCTGTTGTCTGCCTCTCAAAGAAGGGGCGGAACTGCGGGTCTTCGTCAAGTCTGCGTCGGATTTCACGGTAGTACTTGAGTTGTTCAAACCAAGGCAGGACGCGGATAACGTTCACCCATCGGGGCATAAAGGCATCAATCGCCTTGTAGCTTTTATAGATATTTCGCAATGAAATGTTATGCTTAATAAGATCAATGACGTTATCGTAAAACTCATCCCAAGCATAGTTTTTCGGGGTGATGTTCATCCCACGTTTGCTATCAAGAAAATAAAATGGAAAGGGTAAAACCCTGCCATCACGTTGATACTCAAGGTTGAGAGGTGCCGCCTGTCCATAAGATGTGAGTAGCAGATAGGCGGGATAGGCCCCAGGTGTCATATCCAGAAAGAGTTTCGTGAGTTCAAACGGTTCTGTCCCCTCATCAATATCAAGTCCGAATACGAAGTTCGTTTGAACGTAAGGGACGTATCTGAGAATCATGTTAACCTGCTCCGAGACCTGTCGAACTTTGTCAACTCCGTTATTCTTTCCTGTTTTCGATTTGTTCCCGAAGTCCTGCCACGATTCGACCCCCGGCAGGAGCATTTTAAATCCGTTTCGCTGCAGCCGTTTCATGTGTGGTTCCGAGAGGAGTGATAGGCTGCTTTCGGCGATGAAATCAACGCTCCCTGGCGGAACTGCGTCTTCGATTGTAGAGAGGTAATCATCGAATCGGATACCAAAATTCGGGTCGTGCCATCCGACAATAGGTCGTTTAAACTTCCCTAACAGGAAACGTAAATCTGATTTAATGAAATCAAAGTCAAGAGGTTGATACGGAATAACTGAATCAATACAAAAGCTGCAGGTGTACGGACATCCCATACTGCCGAGCATCGGTACAGTTTTGAACCATGGTGCTTTGCGGTGGGTGAGTTCTATAAATTTCCAACGCTCTTGCACGCTGGGCAGTGTCATAGGCTGTCTGTCCGCTGAGAGTTGAATGCCGGTAGGGCGGTGCGCCGAGCAATCTTGTAAAAGTTCTCGAACAACAGTTTTATCAGTAAAACCGAGGACATAATCGAAGTATTTTTGAGCATCTTCAGGATAGCAGCGGGCATGTGGCCCTCCAAGTGCGGTAACTGCGCCTCGGGAGCGGAAGAGGTTACTCAAGGCGTATGCGAGTTGGGCACCCTGAGAAAATGTTCCTATAATAATGAGATCAAGCGTTTCAGGAAATTCTTCAATAGGATCTTCAAGCCCTGTGTAACAGACAAAGGTGACATCATGTCCCTCTTCTTCACACCATACAGCGATGGTTTGCGGCATGATGCTTGCGAGATTGGCGTGCATTGTCCGTGCCCACAGATTGCGCGTAGGTCCTTTAGCAACAAGGTCAAGGATACCAATTTTGAGTTTTCGCATGGTCATTCCTTTTTGAGAAATCTTCTCAAAATATAGTGAATTCTGAAAATAAACAGACACTTCAGTGCGTGGCGGACGGGGAACGTCCACCCACCACTGTCGAAGTTTCTTAACCTCGACCCTGTCTTGGTGTACAAGTAACTGTATATTCTACCATAAACGTCAGTTTAACGGTAAAATAGGCGTTTTGCTAAAAAGAAAATTCCTATGGTAGAGGTAACAGAATCCTAACGCAAAGGAATATTCGTGCTTATTATACTACTTTTCTGTTAGATTGACAACTCTTTTTATATTTCCACACAGGGCTATTTAGTGTTAAATAAATTGTTGGATTGATTTAATTTTCAATTCCCTTTTTGAAGTCCGGTGCGGTTGCAAACCGCACCTACCGGGTCTGGAGTTCCACAGATCTATTCAGACGACTAATGCGATGGCGGCGAGGTCGCCTAAAGCTTCACCCAATTGTGCTGGGGCGATTTTAACGGCTTCTGCGGGACGCTGCATTGCGAATTTTGAAACTGTTTTCCGCATTGGATTGAGTAAAAGATCACCTGCGGCGATTGCAATCGTTCCTAATAAAACGATGTCTGGGTTCAAAATGTTTACCAAATTCGCGATGCCCCACCCCATGTAATATGCGGTTTCGTTAATGAGCTGCAAAGCCAGTGCGTCACCTGTCCGTGCTGCCGTAAGCACATGCTCAGATTTGACATCTTCAATATGTCCATCGGCAAGATTTAGGAGCGTTGTCGCCGATGTGTTTGCCGCTGTAATTTGTGCTTGTATTGCTGCTTTGGCGCGGCGTGCAATTGCGGGTCCTGAACAGAGTGCTTCAAGACATCCGCGTTTGCCACATCCACAAGGCGGTCCGTCAGGTAGAAGGATCTGATGCCCGACTTCTCCGGCACTATCGTTAGCACCCCGGTAGATATGACCCTCAATAACAATGCCGCCCCCGATTCCAGTACTCATTGTCATATAGAGCACAACATTGTACCCACGTCCACCGCCAAACCTGTATTCTGCGAGTGCACTTGCATTGGCATCGTTCTCAATGGTCACAGGAATTTGGAATTCGGATTCAAGTTGTGCTTTAAGGGGGAGAGCATCCCACCCTGGCAAATTCGGAGGAGAGTAGACGACCCCTGTTTTCGTATCCAACGGACCGCCGCAACTGACCCCAATTGCTGAAACCGACGCCTGCTCCAAGCTTGCGAGTTCAATGGTCTCACGAACCATCTCAAACAGCAATTGGATCGCGTATTCCGGTCCTCTTTCTGCGAGTGTCGGTTTTCGCACTTTGCTAAGGATGTGTCCGGTGCTATCCGCGACGACAGTGGCAAGTTTAGTGCCGCCGATGTCAATTCCGACAACGTGGTTTTTCATCGGTCTATCTTTCCGATACAGCGTATTTTCAAAGGCGTAAATTGGGCTTACAAAGCCCTCGCCCAATTTCAGAATGCTCCGTTCTACAATTGATAATTCAGGTCGCGTAGCGCGGGATAAATCTGTGCGTATGCCTTCAATTTTTCATCGTACTGCTGTGCGAGTGCCTCACGTGGATAGTATACATCGCGTGGTGTGACTAACTGGTCAACGGCTGTTTCAATGGAATCATACTTACCTATTGCCGTTCCAGAAAGAATAGCAGTCCCCAGGCAGACCCCTTCCGATATATCAAGGGCGATGACCTTTTTGCCAAACATATCAGCTTTGAGTTGCAGCCACTTCTGAGATTTCGCGCCGCCCCCGATAGCCCGTACCTCGTTTATAACAACACCTGCGTCCTGCAACATAGCGAGATTTTGTTTAATCTCGTAACTGATGCCTTCCAGGACCGCTTTGACGAGTTCACCCTTGGTTGTCGAAAGCGTTAACCCGACAATTGCGCCTTTCGATTCCAGATCGAGATAGGGGGTACCTGAACCGGTAAAGTGTGGTAGTACCATCGCTGTCCCCGGCGCATCGGGAATATCCCGCAACAGGATGTCATAGACATCGCGCCCTTCCGCTTCTGCTTGCGTGACCTCTGCCTGCGCGAGGGTGTCTCTATACCATCGTAGTACAACGCCGCCGCTTGACACAAAACCGAGTGTGACATACAACCCATCAACAACGTGGGGATAACAGGCAAAATTCCCGTCTATCATCTGCTGGTTGATGACAGGTTCGGTGAAGGCGGGCGCGATACATTCAACGGTGCCGGTTGCGTCCATGACTTCACCACTGCGGATGATCCCTGCGCCTAATGCGCCACACGGTTGATCGTGTCCACCCGTAACACAAACAACACCTTGCGGGAGCCCGAGTTCGTCAGCGATCTTGGAACCTACTTCACCGATAACGGTTCCTGACGGTGCGGTTTTTGGAAAAAGCGTTGGATCAACATCCGCCAAGCCGAGCATTTTCTCTGACCAGCATTTGTGAATAATGTCAAAAGCCATCGTGCGTGCCGCGAGGGAATAATCTACGACAGGCGGAATACCGAGCTTGAAGTAGACGAAATCCTCAAAACCGAGGAATTTTGATACCTGCCGATAGATGTCAGGTTGATTCCGCTGTATCCAGATCAGTTTCGGAAGCGTATGAATATCACTTATCGGCATCCCGGTGATTTGCATCACTTCGAGAGGCGTTATGTGTTGCTTTAGTTCGTCACAGATGCCTGCTGTGCGGGCATCAAAGGTTGTGATAGCGTTCGCTAAAATTTGCCCAGTGGCGGATACCGGTGTCACCGCTTCACCTTGCGAAGCAACGCTAATTGCTTCGACTGGGTCGGATTTTGTTTGCGTTGCAACCTGTTGAATACCAGTCGCGATATTCTCCCAAACGACATTTGCGTCGAGTTCCGACCAACCGGTTTGCGGATGGATCAACGGATATTCGCCATACGCCTGTGCGAGGAGCGTCCCATCCTCACGAAATGCGATGACTTTGCACCCTGTTGTGCCAACATCAATACCCAAAAGACTCATTGCTATGTTCTCTCCTTGATACAAGATGTGGGTATCATATAACAGATTGTAAATTAATGCAAGATTTATGGTGAATTTTAGAATTACTTGGACATCTTCTGCAAGCAGCCCCCCCACGAAGAACCCTCCCAGCAAAAACCTCCCCTTATCAGGGGCGAATTCAGTGTAATATTTTCATATTTTTATTTTGACTGTTAAATTGTTCTGTAAGAATCCCAAATTCTCCAAATCTGCTTCCAACTGTGCAATATGTGCGGCGATCACGCGTTCCTTCGCCAGATTCAGGGTCTCAGCTATCCAAGCTGCCAAATCACTGAGCGTTCCATATGGATCTACATTGAAACTATACATTTCGCCTGCAATGACGAGTTCCAACGGTCGCGCCCCCTCGGTGTTTTGTAGAGAGATAGCTTCAGCGGGTGGAACAGCAGCTGCCTCCGTGTTCGTTGGTCGAAACAGTGTCATCGCATCGCGAATGTATGTCTCGATCTGATGTGCCTCAAAATCATCGTCGGAAACCGAGTGGTTGATTGCATCTGTGATGACATTCATTGGAATGTATAAGTCGCCTACCAACCAATCTTTCGTCACAAAGTACTCTTCTCCGCGCCATGTATAAATCGCCATTTTTTTGCTCCTTTTCTAAAATTTTCGTGCCAAGTTGTATCCTGCTGGAGATCCGAAACGGATACCGAAAGATCCGAGACAACCGCCCTCTTAAAATGTTACACCAGTGTAACATTTTAGTGTACAGAGCAATCGCCATAAACTAAGTAACTGTAAGGGTTCAGAGACGTTTTTTCATCTATCCCGCCGCCCGAAAAAAAAATAATTTGATAAAAAGTGTAACATTTTATTAGCGGCGGATAAATCAGTTCACTGAGCATTTGTCTGGATTACAGGTTAGCCGATAGTGTAT
>VYCT01000383.1 GCA_009843785.1 Candidatus Poribacteria bacterium
GAGCCTTCGCTTCAGATGCGCGGTTCTCCGCTTCAGATGCGCGAGCCTTCGCTTCGTCTACGTGCTCACGAGAGGGTCCCAACCACGTCTCCGTGACTGGATCATATAGCCGCAGCACGCCATCGCGTTCACCTAACTCTAAACCTAACGTCTCAAATGGAAGCCTACCCTCTGTAAATGCTATTTCTTGATACGTATCCCCTACAAGCCGAAATCCGATGAAGGACGGATCAATCTCACCATACGGATCGTAGATGCAATACTCTTTGACCCGTAGAATCTGCTCATAAATCGCCTTCTTCTCGTTGAAGTCTTTTGCATACGTGCTCGGACTTGCCAACTCCAGCACAAAATCGAGATACGGTTGCTGCTCCCAGGTCTTATACGTCCGCAGGTCTTTTTTAGACACCCCGCGGACCATGAACACATCGGGCGAAATAACTTTACGCGGGTTGCCTTCTTCATAATAGAGGAACATATTGCCCCCTACATGCACATCTGGAACCTCTCGGAAATGCAGGTCTATTGCATCTATCATATCTAAGAGGGTTCTAACATGTTTTCCACTTTCTGCCATCGGTTCTCCGTCTGATTCGGGATAGACGAGTGTCGGGGCAGAGCCTATTCTTTTTTCCATCGTGCTATCTCCTTTTTCCGTTATTATACCATTTCTAAACGAATTTCGCTCACTCGTTTGCGGTAGGAAACCTTTGACAGCCGCCTACTCATTTGATACTATTTCCTTATCAACATTTTTCGGGTGGCGTTAAAATCGCCTGCGTTAACGGAGTCGCGTGTGGACTCCGTGGACAATGTATAAAAATAGACACCACTTGCGACGGGTTCACCGACCTCGTTTCTTCCATCCCAATATGCGGCACGGGTGCGGGTTTGGTAGATGCCAGCGGGTTGATGCCCTAATTTTAATGTTCGGACCAAGGTTCCGTTCACAGAATAGATAGTTAAGGTAACTTCTGCCGATTCAGCGAGTTGATACGGTATCCACGTCTCTGGGTTGAACGGGTTTGGATAGTTGTGAAGTAAGGCGGTTTCTTCTGGGATAAACAGTGTTAGAAGTCGTTCAAGAGTGGCGATGGCTTGTCGGAAGGCAATGGAACCATCGTCTTCAATTTGTGCTTGTGTGATCCAGGCTTGTATCGTCGCTGGGTCTAATAAATCTAAGTCGTTTATAGTAGCGGAAGGTGCTGCAGCGTCGGTTGACTCACCGAGATGTTGCGCGACAAGGATGAGGTCTTGGATGTTAATAGTTCCATCCCGATTTACGTCTGTCCGCAAGTTAGCAGGAGCATCAGAACCCAAATCTTTTGCTACAAGCACCAGATCCGTAACACTTACACGTCCATCCTGATTCACATCCCAAGCAGGATAGTCTCCCACAGTCACTGTAATGTTGGGCGGAACAGTAGGAATAATCGCGCCGCTGATAGAACTAAACTCAAAATTTTCCAGTGTTACTTGTGTTTCTCCGCCTGCTTTTGCTTTGAATGTCACCGATAGTAATGTGCCTATTCCATTAACACCACTTTCAGATATCCGTGCCGAAAACAGATCAATGATTTTTCCTGTTGTGTTATCAATTGCGCCATCCTGGAAGAAGGTATCGCCACCTTGTGCCTTCAGGAAATCGCCTTCGGTGACTTTTACTACCTCAAGCACATTATGGTCGTAAGCAATATCCGCTTGCCATCCTGCTAAATCAGAAACCTTTTCTGCATTTAGGTTAAGCGTAAACGTATCACCAGCGAGAAGGTTTGTTTGGGTTGCAGAAAATGTAAAGCCGACTCCTGGGGGCATCACTGTATACTCTGTGCCTTCTTCAAAACCGAAGTGTCCCGTAAGCGTTCCGCCGTTACCAACTGCGACTAATAAGACATTTGCTCCCGGTTTCAGTGTGACAGGAAAATACTGATGGCAACCGTCACTATCATCCCACCAATAATCATATTCAGTAGGTCTGATTAACTGTTCGTAGATTAATTCACCATTTAGCCAAACCTTGTTGCGACCTTCACTTCCCACAAACATTCTTGTTTTTTGTTCCCGCGGTGAATCTAAGATTACGGAACCGTAGACAACCATAACCTCCGTCTTCCATTCATATTCTTCGGGCAAGCCAAAAGCACGGATTATTTCCTGCATATTATTTATAATTCCATTATCAAGACCTGTAGAAGAAATTTTATGAGCCGCCCATTCATAATTTCCGACTGCTTCTCCTTCCATTGCGCCTTTCATAGCAATCTGATGTTCTGTTACAGAACCTCCACTCACTTCTGACAACAAATCTGTTTTGTCGTCAAGTTGTTTTTCTGGGATCGGTACCCATAACCAAGGGCCTCCTATTTTTGGTCCCTCTATAGGTGCACCAGGGTTTTTTAGCCAACTTATATATGTTCGTGCAGCTAACCCATCCAAAGAGGATATGTCAGCGATTTGATTTACACGTAAATCTAACCATTCCAAGTTGATTAGTTCAGCAAGCGGAGATACGTCTGAAATCATGTTTGCGTTAAGGTACAGCTCTGTTAATCCTGCTAAACCCGATAATGGCGATAAATCAACTATTTCATTCCGGGGTAAATCTAACCTTACTAAGCTGATTAACTCTGAAAGCGGAGATATATCTGAAATCATGTTCTCGGCAAGCCGTAAACGTCTTAACTCTGTTAAACCCGATAATGGTGCTAAAGAATAATCGGACACTCTTCTGGTGTGGTTAAGGTTTAGATATTCTAATTTGGTTAACCCTGCCAATGGTGATAAATCAGACAGTGAATCGCAACGATGAAGGTCCAGCCATTCTAAATTGATTAGGCCTGCCAAGGATGAAACATCCGATAGCGTCTCATTGTTAGCAATCTGCAGTTGTGTTAGGTTGGTTAATCCTGCCAGTGGTGACAGGTTTTCTGTTCCGGTTCCATAGAGACTCATTCTTTTCAAGCTTGTAAGGCGCGCCAGCGGTGAAAGGTCCGATATTGGCGTATTAAACAATTCCAACCATCTTAGATTTGTTAATTCTGCGAGTGGTGAGAAATCTTCTATATCCATATCCCAAGCGGCTAAACCGATAAGGTTTTTCAATGCAGCAAGTGGTGATAAATCGGTTATAGGATTCCCTGAAATCCATAACTCTTCCAGATTTATCGCGTTCTCAATGCCTGTTAAATCTTTAATGCCTCTATTACTTGCTCTTAGGGTTGTTAAGGTTGTCATCTCCTCCGTCGTAATTGAGACAATCGCAGCATTCTCTTTACCAAGTGCCTCGGTAACAGTGGATCGGAGATTCCGGTCAGGGATATCCACTTCACCCATCAGTATATTTGTATTTTGGGAGAGTGCCTCTAAAGATGAAAAGTCTGTTATGGGATTATTGGAAAGTTTGAGCCATGTCAGATTGGTTAAAGATGCCAGCGGCGATACGTCTGATATATCGTTTTCTGCAAGGTTCAGACGTGTTAATTCTGTTAAACCTGCCAAGGGTAACACATCAGAAATCCCATTCTTGACAAGGTACAGTTCCTGCAAAGCTGTTAAACTCGCCAGAGGTGAGAGGTCAGATACGTTTTCTCCACCGCAAATATCTACTTTTTCCAATTTTTTCAATTTCGTTAGAAATGAGAAATCTGATGTGGGGTTACCCCAAGTATGAATATATTTTAGGTTAATTAAACCCGCTAAGGGCGACAAGTCAGATACTCCATTATTAGCGAATGATATACGCTCCAAATTGATTAATCCTGATAGAAAGGACAAGTCAGAGACCGTGATATTGTGAAACGATAGCCTAATCAGGTTGGTTAAACCTGTGAGCGGTGCTAGATTGACAACTCCCAAATCAAAGCCTGCCTGATTAGCAAGACTTAAATTGCTGAGTCCAGTCAATTCTATGAGTGGTGATAAGTCAGATACCGGATTATCCCAAAGATTTAGGTGAGTCAGGTTTATTAAGCCTTTTAGCCCAGATATATCAGAGATCAAATTATCTACCAATACGAGATCGCGTAGGTTGATTAATCCTGTCAGTGGTGATATATCAGAGATCTCGTTTCCCGAAAGATTGATACTATGCAGATTTATTGCAAACTCAAGACCTGTCAGCTTACTGATTCCCATATTCTCCTCATCAAGACGAGTCAACGTCTCCATATCCTCTGTTGTAATCACGTCTCCAGGGGCTTTGCCGAGTGTTTCCGCAATTGCGGCGCGGAGGTTCTCATCAGGAATACGGACAGACTCCCCAGGTATGCGTTCTGGACGCTGGACGACTGGCGGCAGGACGCTATCAGGCGTATTCAACGCAGAGATCACTTGGTCAAAGTTAGATGTCCACGCATCCCGCTTTACGGTGCCGTTCACATCTATGAGGGTTTGTAATCCCAAGTTTTTCAGGCTCTGTTTTTCACGGATCTGTGTGAGAAATGCCTCCGTTTCTAATCCAACAGCGGCAGCAGCGTCCGATGCATTTAGCGGTGCTTGAAACAACTCATGAAACCGTTGGACCGGTTCGTTTTCATGTTGCTTGAAGAAGCGTTCTCTGGATGCGTCATCTGCAAATGGACCCCCAATCTTTTCGAGTGCCTGTTGGAACCTAACGGTATCTTTTTGCAGGAGTTCATCGAGTACCGACTGCTCCGGATAGAGACGTAGTGCGTGTTCTTTGTTATACGGTGGGTTCTCATCCTGTTTAATTGCTGCTCGGACGCTATCTTCAAACTTTTTCATGCCTTGGGTATGGCACCCAATACACGAGAGACCGTTCCGCACTGTCGGATCGCTCGCTGCGGGGTTAGAAACAATGTTAATCGGAGCGTCGTTGAGTCGGTTACCGTTCGCATCAACCAGCAAGTATGCCTGCAACCCGTTGGGGAGATTAAAGATAATTTCGCCACCATCGTGTGTGAAATCAAGCGGATAGGTAAAGATATTCTGAGACTCCGCACTCCCCGCGAAGTCATAACTTTTCCAATACGCACCATATCGGGACGTGTGTCGCTCAACAACGCGATTGTGCCGTGAGACACCCGAATCGTTGAAACCCGCACGCCAGACATCTATCCCCGGTGCGTTCGTGATATTACTCGCGACATTCACCCCCAATTGTGTCTCTAAGATACGGTCTGTTTGTGGAAGGTCTAAAATGTCGTGATAGAGCGGTGGCAACGAAGCAGTCGCAAGAAACCAATCGACATGGACAAACGGCACTGTGCTACCCGTTTCAGTCTGCAGTTGTGTCAGTTTTTCAAGGAGACCGGCTTGTATTTCTGGATCAAACGCAATGTTGTAAGGATATACCTGCTCAATTTGTGGCCAGACATCTGTTGTGGTATTCCATTCGTAACGCCGTAGGTCTATATGGAAGATTGTTTGTGCTTCATCAATGGGTGTTGGGTTGGTGATCTCAAACTTCCACGAGAGACTGTTTATCAGCTTAGAGAGCGCGATCTGATAGTCGCTGAGGGTTTCAGGTGTTTCACCCGCATTATAGAGATGCGTCATTGTAAAGTACCGAGCGGAGGGACGGTCAAAGGGATCCAGGGATTTTAGATGGTTTCGGATGGTATCCAGTATTGTATCCGTAGTTATGAAATTGATGTCGCGCTGCACATTCCAATCTGGCGCACCTACAGTAATCCAGCGGGCAATCGTCTCAATGGCTTCCTGTGAAAGCGGTGGTAGGTTGAGCGGCATTTGGGGTCCATTTTCAGTGGGTCCAAGGAGTCGTTTATAGAACTCTGAGTTTTCAGGGTCCCCTGGAATGACGACCTGCGTATCAACAAGTGTTGTGCGGTCAATCAAAAGAGCTTCCTTAAAGGAGCCGGATGGTCCATGACATTTCAAGCAACTTTGTTGAAAAACAGTGGACACCTCCTGGGCGAGGTTCTCTTGTGCGTCTGCTGTTGCAAATGCGAATCCGATGCATATTAGGAGGACTATTGAAAGGTATCTGCTGATTTTCATGATCAATTTCCTACCGGTTCTCCGTCTGATTCGGGATAGACGAGTGTCGGGGCAGCGTGTATGTTCTCTTGCATCGTGCTATCTCCTTTGTTGGTTATTGGTTATCAGTTGTCGGTTGTCAGTTAAGAGGTCACCCTTGTAACTTTACTCAGGACTTACGCAATTTTGACCTTATGACGTTCCATTAGAGGGTAAACTGTCCAGAAACACAGACATTCTCAGGCACAGGAGACTAACGGTCTCCTATGCTACAAAAGAGCGATTTGCGTAAGTCCTATTTACTAAAACGTTGACACCATAATATTGCTCTCTCTGATAACCGATAACCGACAACTGACAACCCTTTCTGTCTTAGCCATCTGCATCAACGCGGATAGAGAGTTCTTCTAACTGATCATCCGATACAACAGAGGGCGCGTGCGTGAGTGGGCAGAGTCCCTGTTGCGATTTCGGGAACGCGATGACTTCTCGGATGTTCTCCTCGTTCCGCATTAGCATTACCATCCGATCAAGTCCGGGGGCGATGCCAGCATGTGGGGGTGTGCCATAGGACAACGCATCTATGAAATAACCGAACCGGCTTTCCACCTCTTCTGGTGTGATGTTCAGAATGTCGAAGACCTTCTGTTGGATGTCCCATTGGTGGATCCTGACACTTCCGCTACAGATTTCGTAGCCGTTGCACACGAGATCGTAGTGTTGACTCTGAACTTTCCCAGGGTCGGTATCTAACAGCGGTAATGTCTCTTCTGTTCCACCAGTGAACAGGTGATGAAACGGTTCGAAGCGATTCTCTTCCTCGTTCCATTCAAAAAGTGGATAATCGACAATCCAGAGGAAGTTGTATTGCGTTTCGTCGATAAGGTTGAGTTTTTTTCCGAGATGAAGGCGAAGATAGCCGAGCGCGTCAGCGACAACCTTCGGCTTGTCAGCGACGAAGAACATGATGTCGCCCGGTTGCGCGCCTGTTCGCTCTTGTGCGGTTTCGAGTTGTTCTGTTGTGAAGAACTTGACGATCCCCGATGAGAAACCTTCCGCCGTGACTTTGACCCACGCCAACCCTTTTGCGCGGTAGGTGGCAACAAACGCGGTTAGGTCGTCAATGTCTTTGCGTGAGAAGTCCTCACCGCCCGGTACGGCGATGGCTTTGACCTGTCCACCGCTGGCTAATGTCCGTGCGAATACTTGGAAGTCGCAATCCGCCATGACATCGGAGAGGTCTGTGAGTTCCATACCGAACCGTGTATCAGGTTTATCGTTTCCGAAGCGTGCCATCGATTCGTGGTAGGGGAGTCTTAGAAACGGGGTTTGGACAGGAATGTCGCCTGCGTCCTCAAATATGCGTTTCATCAGCCCTTCGGTTACCGCAAGCACATCGTCCGTGTCTGCGAAGGACATTTCAATATCAAGCTGCGTGAACTCCAGCTGCCTGTCGGAACGGGTATCCTCATCACGGAAACAGCGCGCGATCTGGAAATACCGGTCAACACCGCTCATCATGAGGATCTGCTTGAACTGCTGTGGCGATTGCGGGAGCGCGTAAAACCGACCGGGATAGTGGCGGCTCGGAACCAGCACGTCGCGTGCGCCTTCAGGTGTGCTGTTCATCAAGATAGGAGTCTCAATCTCAAGGAAGCCTTGCTCGTTCATGTAGTTGCGTGCCGCGAGGGCTGCTTTGTGCCGCATTGCGAGTGTTTTTTGCATCTCAGGTCTACGCAGGTCGATGAAGCGATAGCGCATCCGAATGTCTTCGGCGACATCAATATCGTCTTCAACAGGGAACGGCGGCGTTTTAGCAGTATTCAGAATGTGCAAGGAATCCACAGCAACTTCAATCTCGCCTGTATCGAGTTCAGGGTTGACCGTGCCTTGATAGACGATAAGACCCGCTTCTTCGTTCTCAATGTGATATGTCCGATTGTTTTCGACATCGGTGAGCAGCCATCGCTCCCCTTGGACTCGAGTGGCCACCTCAATTTCTTCGGAGAGCGTATATTTCGGGTCAGCCTCCGAAAATAGTGCTCGGAATGCTGCGGACAAATTGCCATCAGCGAGATCTGTTTGATAAGCCGCGTCAGCGTGCAAAAGCAATTCACCGGGCTCGCGTTCGCGGACCGTACCGCTGACGTTCAGCACAAATTCACTTCTGATAGCATCGGCGAGTGCGTGTGATTTTTCGTCAATCTGTGGGTCAAAGACGACTTGTGTGATGCCTGTTCTGTCGCGTAAATCAACGAAGATAACACCGCCGTGGTCGCGACGGCGTTTGACCCAACCGTTGAGTTGCGCGGTGGTTCCCGCGTCGCTTAAACGCAGGTCACCACAATAATGGGTCCGTTTTAAGGAAGATTCTTGAGACATTTTTCTTATTTTCCTTGCGGTTCGGTCAAGCGGGTTAGTGCATTGACGTTTATTTGCGTAGTGTCGCCCTCCACTTCGTTTCGGGCTTACTCATCGTAAAAAGAAATTGAAAAAAAAGATGTTATTTTCTAAGTTTTTCAAGTTCGTTCTGGATCTGTTCTCTTTCAATCTGTAAGTGCTGTAAATCACTTGAATTTGGCGTATTCTGGATGATTTTATCAAGTGCGTTTAGCGCGTAGTCATAGTGTTCTATCTGTTTTTGCTGTTGATCGGTGGCGGCGTAAACGTTTCCGAGGAAGTAATGGGCACGCCACGAATTGGGGTCTGCCGCAATGGCTTTTTGCCCGTATTTTTCGGCTTCATCCGTATCTTCCAATATCAAGTGGAGTTGGGACATCGCAGCAAGAATCGGAACAGGTAATTCAGGTTCTTGTTGTTCTAACCGTTTATATGTGCGGAGTGCTTCTTTGTAGCGTTCTTGGCGTTGATAAATCGGTCCCAGGATTACGTAGATCTCCGATCGACTCGGCTCATGTCTGAGAAATTCTTCAAGTTCTCTTGCTGCTTTTGCAAGTTCACCCTGTTTCTCATATAAGATTCCGAGATGCAGGTGTCCCTCAATATCATCAGGGTTTTGTGCCATTATCTTTCGCACTTCTTGCTCCATCCGCTGAAGTTCATTCTGATCACCCTCGCGAATTGAGCCAGCCACAACACCGAAGTTATAGCGGATTGTCTCATCAGCAGGGTTGCTCAACACGGCTTCGTTCATGAGGGTAGCGGCATTTTGGTATTTTCTACTTGCATAAGCGATCTGTCCAAGGATTAATTTCTCGGTGGCTCTAAAGTAGGTATCCAATTTCTCAAGGGTTGCTCTTTGCTCCGCAAGTGTCGCTCCATAGTTTGTGAGGTATGGCAGTATCTGTTCTCGGTATTTAGCCATACCCTTAACGTTTTGTGTTGTTGTGCCTACGAGGTCAGCACCATGGAAGAATTCCAACCGCGGGCGATTGTCTGTATGGATCGGTCCGGCCCCGACGTATTTGTGCACTGTTTCCGGTCCCATCATAAATGAATCCATGAGTGACATGCCATCCAAGTCATCCGCGGCGAGCCCTTCGCGGATATTCGCTATCTTGGCACGGTCAATGAAGTTTTTGTAATTGATTTGGAGCGGTTTACGGGTGCCGATGAGAATCACGAAATCGGGTGTATATTTGTACCAGAGCGTGGTCTCAGGGAACACCTCAATGAAGGTGCGGACAATCATCTTATAGTGTGCTTCCGGGAGGCGATGCAACGGTACCCATTGGCACATGATACCGTCTTCTGTGAGAATTCTGCGGCACAAACGGTAAAAATCTGCAGTGTAAATATTAGAACTCCCAGCACTGACAAGCGGGTGGATGATACCTGTCGAGATCATGTCATATTTCGTCTTCGTCATTAGAATGTGGTTGCGTCCATCGTTGAGTTTGTAGTTAAACAGTGGGTTTTCAAACACATTTTCGTTGACGTGCGTAAAATACTTTCGTGCTGCGGAAAGTACACCGCTGGACAACTCTATCGCATCCACCTTTACACCGTGTTGTGTTATCGAATGCGAGGTGAGTCCCATGCCAAACCCGACGACGAGTGCGCGTTTCGGACGCGGGTGCAATAATAACGGCAGATGCGCGATGACGCGATGCGATGGCGAATCCCAACGCGAGGCATCCGCCGCCTGATTTGTATCGACATAGAGGCGATAGACACCTTCATCGTCTTTTAAGGTTGTTACTGTGGCATCCACCTCTTCATTGTAATCAACAAGCGTATCGCCGGGACGTTGCGTTTTGAAAATCGCGCTCTTCAGAAAAAGCGGTTGATTCACCGTGAGCAGCAGGATCACAGCTAACCCGGCGTTGAGGATCGGCATCCCGATGCCTATCCCTTGTAGGAACGATTTTCCGGTCTCGATCTGCCACCTATTTTTCAAGATAAGCAGGCATCCGATACCTGAGTTCAAGGCTACCGTTAAGACAATACTCGGACGGATACCCAAGATCGGAATTAGAATAAACCCTGCACAGAACGATCCGAGAATGCTTCCGACTGTGTTAACGGCGTAGACGTTTCCGATGCTTTTACCGAGTTGACGTGCGTTGCCGGTGTAGATTTTTGTTACCAACGGGAAACTTGCCCCCATCAGAAATGTCGGTAGAGACATCACGAGGAAACAGGAGAAAAAAGTCCAGAATCTGCTCAATCCGAAGGTGGATTGGAAAGCGCGACTCAGCCCATACAACTCCTCAAACGCTGGCATCAGGATAAGCGCGAACAGCCCGATACCGAGTTGGATGATCCCGAAAATTGCGACAGGCTGTTTGATCCGGTCAACCCATCGCGCAAGCACCATGCTTCCCAGAGCGATGCCGAACAGGAACGCCGCGAGCATCGTCGCGAACGCGTAAGTCGTGCTACCGAGGAAAAAGACCATGATACGGGTCCATAACACCTCATAAGCCAAAGCACAGAAACCTGAGATACCTATTGCCCACAGTACGAGAAGTCTCTCAGGTTGATGCGTGACATCTTCAGACTCCAGTTGTTGTGTTTCTTCTTGAGGTTCGTCTGCTTCTGTTGCTAACGCCTTGCGTGCTAAGACTATCGCAATCGCTGCGACAGCGAAATTGATAGCGATGCCAACGCCGAGCGTCCATCGGATACCTAAGGCCTCAATTAGGAAAAATCCTGCTGCAACAGTGCCGATGACTGCACCGAATGTGTTCAGTGCGTACAGGATCCCGATGTTTGTGCCGAGCTGCTCCAGCCTTTTGACAAAAAAGCGGGTCAGCACTGGCAACGTGCCGCCCATCAATGTGGACGGGATCAACAAGACCCCGAAAGTTAGCACGAATCGGATGAGTGAAAGCGTATAGAATTCTGACGTGATATTGCGATGAATCAGGACATAGAGTGCGCCCAGTACAGTTAAGATCAGTGGCCAGACAAGGCAGAACGCACCGATACCGGCTTCCAAGAGTGCGTAAATCCGCAACGGTGATTGTGTGCTTTCGTCAATCTTCTTCCCGAAGTAGTAGCTGCCGAGCGCGAGTCCACCCATAAACGCTGTGAGGACGGTGCTTGTCGCGAAGACGGTGCTTCCGAAGATGAGCGTGAGCTGCCGCATCCAGATGACTTGATAGATGAGGCCACTGGCACCGGAAAAGATAAAGATGAGCCAAACAATGGGTTTGATGTATCGCATTTTTCTTTAAAAATAAACAGAACAGTCTTGGTTACTTTATCCCCCACATCATTTTGAACGGCCCCGCCCAATTATCCAGACGTTCGATCACGTCAGTAGCACCATCAATTTCGCACTTCCCACGGAATTCAATGTAAGCATCTCTTAGGAATTCCATTGCCGCTGGATTCAATGCAACGCCAACTAATCCCTGCACACTTCCGGCCCTATGGACATAGGATCGTGCCTCAGCCCGGAAAGCGGCGTGTTCGTCGGCTATTTTTCGACTGTAGGCGAACTCAAATATAGGAAGGAGTTCATCCAATGATGTGGATAGCGGATAAATAGAATGACCATGTGGATCGGAATAACGCTCAAATTTACAATGGTTGCTTAAACGTTCCGCCTCTTGCTTTTCTATCCAAACCGCGAAGCGCGGTGATCCAGAAAAGGTAACACCAAATATAGGACGACGTTCTACGTAAAGAGCGCAGTAAGATTTCTGGAATTTAGGACTTAAGTCCCAACCTTTTTTTTCAACCAAATTCAGAAGTTCAGCAACTTGAGCGTAAATAACTCCGACTTTATTTTTATGCTGCGTTTCGTAGTGCTCTTTACGTTCTTGAGGGACCAGATATTTAACCCGATCAATTGTCCACGCTTTGTCCGGAGTTCCGGTTCCTTGCTGCAGGTCACTATCAAAATCAACCGCTATTTCTGGTTCTTCGCCATGAGGTATTCTTAACCGCTCTGGGTTCCATATCCGTTTGGCGAGTTGTTGATAGAGTTTTTGTCGGTTATCAAGATCTGCCTTCTTGAAGTTGCGACATGGATGGAACGATAAACGACTTCTTTGAATGAATTCCTGAAAACCCAGATTCCGCTCGTAGGTGCGCTCATGAAGGCTTTGTGCAAGCAGGTTTTCTTCAAGATAATGCTCTAATTTCTCCTCATAAGACAGATCACTGAGAGTCTTATTGCGTTTGGGGGGGAGAAGTAGTAAACCCCCAATGCGGTCCCGATATTCCTGAAACTCAATTTCATGAGAAAATTCTTCTTCGTGGTGTTCCGGATGATCTGTCCAGATATGTTCAACATCGTATTTTATATACTCCTGATAACAGGTATCTTGTCCCGATTGTGTCTCTACGTAGTCTGTTATGCGCGCCAGTACAAGGCGAACCCGTGGACGTTTATTGCCTTGCAACCCATACCGACTATTGTGAGCGAAAATCATGTCATCTTCCGTAAGTTTCTCATACAATAATTTAGTCAATTCATCGGTGTTTTTGCCTCGAATATCACGTATGAGTGAAAACATAGGTTTAACCATGCTGCTCTGTTGAATAGATCGATAATTCCAGAGGTATCGATGAATTAAGATGTCAAGGTATCTGGCAACGATTTGTATCTTTTGAATAATTTCTTCTTCCAGCTCGCCTATCCGCAATGGAGCTAATAGGACTGGATACTGGAGTGTGAAATTGTGTTGTTCGTTATAGTAGACACATTCAAGTCCGGGTGTAAGCAATTGGGAAGCTTCTTGCAAGCGGCAATACCAGTCGCTATAAAATTCAAAGTCTCTTTCAATAAAATCCGCAAAATTGTTACTTGATATGAGGCCCAATTCACTTGCCTGGTTACGAACCCAACGATGGAATTTATTACCAATTAAGTCAAAATCAATCGGTCTCTTGGCATGCTGACTGCGCAGCCAGGCTCTGATCGCACTCTCAGCCTCGTCTTTACCGAGGTTGTGCAAATCTTGGATGCGGTTACGCCAAGTCTCATTTGCCCTGTCTCTTTGGACATTGGTCATTTTGGTTAGCAAGTATCCTTTGAGCATATCAATAGGACTAAGCGGTAAACCTCTATCATTCATTGTCTCAAATATAGTATAGGCATCGTCGTCGGCAGAGGCCATGATTTCTACCAAATAAACCTTATCAAGTAACCAATCCACGAAATATGGAAGGACCTGTCCTCGTAATTCCTCAGGAAAATTGCCTTTAATATAGTCAGAGCATGCGACGATGTTGCGAATAGATTGCGTCTCTTTACTATCGTCAAAACCTTCACCTTCATAAAGAGCTTTCATGTACTGGGCCCGTTCCGGAACATCCAGATTGAAGGAAACCTTTCCAGATTCTTCCGAGAAGATAAGATTAGTTATATCAGATTTATCCTCGGCATTATCAAACATTTGGTATAGGTTAATGAGAAGTAGAGTCAACGTCGTGAGCCTCTGT
Source organism: Candidatus Poribacteria bacterium (assembly GCA_009843785.1). GTDB lineage: Bacteria > Poribacteria > WGA-4E > WGA-4E > WGA-3G > WGA-3G. Next base: position 13,819 of record VYCT01000383.1, read on the forward strand.
TGTCCATCAACAATGTACCGTTTGTTAGCCTCCTCCTTTTTGCTGATGACAATCGATCCAAGAAAATAATGGCTGTAGTTGTCTACCGCTTCATAGTCGTGATTCTCCTTGTAGTTCTCCAAAAATTTGTTGGTCAGGTCATCAAGGAGTTCTTCTACTTGCCCTTTTTGCCAGTTGTACTCACGTTGGTAGTAATCAAGGGTGTATCTATTGGTAAGCAGTTCCCGGACTGTTTTGGTTTCACTGTTAATAATCTTTTCTGAGGTTTCAAGTACACCTGATTTCATCCGTCGTAATTCGGAAATAAATCTGCTAACTTCAATTGGATCAAGTTCTTTTTCAAGGGCATCTATACCCCGATGCATCACATCTTCAATGGGGGACTCACCTGCTGCTTTCGCGATTGCTTCGATTTTTTCAAGTATTTTATCTGTCATAATCCTTTTCCTATTCAAATTGATTCCCCAAAAAATCAACAGGATTTTGGAGAACGACTTGTAAGGGCAAAACTCTTTGCACTTTTAAGCGATTGAACTGTCTCAAGAGGCGATCATCGCCTGTAAGCAGGTAATCACAGCCAGCGCGTTCTGCACACGCGATATGTTCTGCATCGTACCTGCTAATTGATGAGAGCGTCTGAATCTGATCGGCTAAGCGGCGAATATCATCCGCTGGAATAATTGAACAGAAACAGGAAGAAGTAGACTGCCTTATTACAATTTGACGTTCAACCAGATTTTGATTAAAATTGTTTTCCGCCTGAAGGACGTAAGACCAATAGATTTTATACTGCTCTCTGCTAGCCAGGTTCAAGATAGTGTCTACTGCTCTTGCTTCACTATACATCCGAAGTTGTGTTTGATCGTTGAAAGGACGACAATAAAGGTTGAGATCAAGATACAGCGTAAGTTGTGCCATCACATCCTTCTAATTTTCCAAGAATAGCACGAAAATTCTCAGTGGGTGTTAAATCGGTTTTTTCTGGGTATTTGTTGACATGCTTAATAGGGTATCTCAAATCGCCCAGATTGTCAAGTGGAATTGCGCGGATATTCAGTTTCTAAATCGTGCTAAATTGGGTAAACCCTATGTCTGTTGTGAAGGGACTTCTTGGACGACTGGAATGACGTAACTCCGGATTGTTAAACCGTCTATCGCCTCTGTTTCTACGCGGGGTTCTGGTTCGGCACGATGACCGAAGACGACGTAGTATCCTTCGCTGGTTCCCTCCAGTTTGAGATATGCTGCGAGTTGTTTTTTGCCGGACTGATAGGACCGGGGTCCCTCCCATATCTTGGTCTCAACGATGTATTTTTTGCCGTTGTGGAAAATCGCGAGATCAATTTTGCCGCGTCCGGTTTGCCCTTCAAGGTAGATATGTCCTTGTATTAATTGGACGAATTGATCCAGATACGCATAGAGAAGATGCTGACCGACAAATTCCTTTGGCGTATCCGGCACTAATAGAATCCGAAAGCCTGCACGCGCAATAAAATCTCGGAAGTTGTCAAGGAGCGAGTCCATCTTAATCTGACCTGCAGAGGTTAGATAATCAACCAAACCTTGATGGGTATCCTCGGGAAAATACTCATGCTCCAACCCATTGACAAGCGGCTTGAACGCCTGCATGATATGCTGCTGATATATCGGGTTGAGGATTTCACACATCCCGTCGTTTCCTTTTGTGATGACACCGTAAGTGGCAAGTTCACTAATGATTTCGTCGTGTGGATTGAAGCGGGTGCCGCTTTCGTAAGAGGCGATTCGCATCAGGATGATTTCAAAACGAGGATTTCTGCGGATATTGGTTATCAGGTGGTTGATATTGACGTTTGTTTCCTCAAGGAGTTGCGTATGTGCTTCTGCGAAATGCACCATCTGGATCGTTTCACTTTTCGAGATAGCCATCTCCTCAGTGAGCATCTGTGCGAATCGGTTGACGAGGAAGGGTTGTCCGGCAGTTTGTCTGTGGATACTCTCAATGACTTCAGGTGCGAAGGCTTGACCGACTTCATCCGTGTACTGTGCAAGCAGCTCGTGGACCTGATCAAGTGTGAAGTTGGGCAAAGTGAACTCGTCTTGGATATTGAACGGCGAAATAGAACGGTCCAGATTGAGTTGCGTAACGTTCTTAACACCTACAATACCGACACTGTAAAGGCATTTACGCATAGAACGCTGCACATAGATACTGCGGAGTGACCGAAGGAAACCACGCAAAGCATCTTGAGGAATACCATCAAACTCGTCAATAATGAGGACAAGTTTCTCATCTCCGAGAAAATTTGCAAACTGTTGAAAAAATCTAAGCATTGCAACGTGATCGGTTAACTTAGTGTTTTCCAAGAATTGGCTTAGCGTTTCAGAGGACACGCGTCCGCGTTTTTCAAAGACCCATTTAATCTCCTCGTAAATGCTTTGATAAAGTGAGGTGTAAAACTCGGGCGCAGCATAGTCTTCATATACTTCAAAGTTGAGTTCAATAGGGAAGTAGGTTTCTGCGGTATCGGCGGCGAGGGCATCAAGCGCCCATTGAAAGAACGTTGTTTTACCCGTTTGCCGAGGCGCGAAGATCACGATATATCGTCCCAGTTTGACACGTTTGATGAAATCAACGAGCTCTTCAGCACGTGAAACGACATAATGTTCTTCAGGATTCACGGGACCAAAGGTATTAAATGTTTTCATTTTTCTATTACCACTGTTCAATAAGTTATAACATTTCGGAAAGTTATCAGTCCTCGTCTAACTTTTTTTCAAGACGCTCAATATATCGAAACGTTGTGGAGAAAATCATGTCCAACGTGGCGATGTCCCGTGATTCTAATGGGGCGCGGGAGAAAACGCGCCGTAGCGATTTCAGATACGTTTCCCATTCGCTATTATACGGCGACATGCCGACCTTATCTAACAGGCGTGTAACGCGCCCGTAGAACTCCTCCAAGGCGTTTACTTCGGCATAGTCAATCTCGGATGGCGGGTACTCGTCGAGACACGCAACGAAAACTTCATACGCAAAGATTTGGACGGCTTGTGCGAGATTTAGGGACGGGTTTTTGGTCGCCATCGGCACGCTTGCTGTCAATTGACAGAGGCTCATCTGATCGGTAGACAAACCGAAATCTTCACGTCCAAATAGCAGTGCAACCTGCTTATCTTGTGAAATTGTGGCGATGGTCTGCGCGGCATCTCTTGCAGGTACGGGCTGTGGCAGACGGACATCTCGACGACGGTGTGTCGTCCCTACGAGATATTGAACACCGTCAAGCGCGTCTTTCAGTTCGGGAACGACGTGGCAGTTTTCGAGAATATCCTTTGCTCCGTGTGCCATATACCATGCTGCATCTATATCTTGGAATGGCACAGGATTTACGAGATAAAGTTGTGACAGTCCCATCCCCTTCACCACTCTCGCAACAGAGCCGATGTTTCCCGGCTCACGCGGTTCAAAAAGGATGACTCGGATGTTGGTGAGGTTCTCCGGCACTTCAACAGGAATGGCGCGAAAATTTCCAGTCGGTTGAATCGTTTTTTTCTCGGTGGTTGTTGACATATCAATAGGGTATCCGAAATGTTTCAAATTGTCAAACCGAAATGTGGTAGGGGTTAGGTAACCCAGCCCCTACGGAGCCTCGGTGCTATGTCCATCTTCGAGGGTGTGTATTGTGCCGTGGAGATAGCAATTTAGGGGGATGCCGTCTGCGAAGCTGCCCGTGATGTTGACGTGGAACTGCATTGTGGGTGTCAGGCTTGGGATTTTGAGGAAAACGGTTTTGCCATCCGCAGAGAGCGTTGCAGATTGAACAGGATGGATGTCCCTACCCTCCTCACCGGAACGCTTCAATTGTGGTGAACCGTAGTTTTCAGTCCAGCGGTACTCCCAACTTTGCACCCGCCAGTTCTCTGGATTTTGGGCGGACTCCGATGCAAGGGGTGTGTAGAAATTGATAACTAAGCCACCGCTGACAGCACGGAACGATTTAGGGGTTCGGAAAGGGGCACCGGTCAGGCGGATCCGGTAGAAACCGGTATCTTCTTGTTTGTCGGACGACCAGCCGAATAGCCCTACGAGATAGAGGTCCCCACTGATCTGATGGAATCGTCCGCGCATCACTCCAGTAGGTAGTTCGACACCGAGCTCGGTGAGTGCACCTTGTACAGTTGGCTCTGTGTGATGCTGAAGGACAGCGAATACTTTTCCCGCACCATAACTAAGCGAGAGTAGGGAATCGCCCATTTCTCCCCATGTTCCGGTGGGAATCCAAATCGGTGCCGCTGGGGATCGGTCAACGAAGGGCGCGATCCAGCAGAGGGGCGGCTCATAGGTGTTTGGCGGTTCACCCGGTGGATACCACCCCCAGCTGTTCCCGTAGAACCTGCCGGGAGCAGTGATACGGTTCAGGCGGTTGGCAGGCATCCAGTAGCCCTCCTGATCTGTACCGTAGAATGTAGGACCCGGACCAATCCCAAGCCCGTTTGATGCGCGAAATCCGTAAGCGATCACAGCAGACTGTTCGCCATCCGGCGACACTCGGATGAGGGTGCCGTGGTGCGGGTGTTGCGCAGGCAGTGCATGTCGGGCGGATTTCATGTAGTAGAAGTTTCCCGCGGCATCGGTCTGTAGGTCCATAACCTGCTCGTGGAAGTGTTCACTGTTATAGGTATCATTGTTAAAATTCTCGTAGAAGTCGGTTTCGCCGTCTGCGTTGAGATCAACGAGTCGGGTGATCTGGTCGCGTCCGACAACGTAAATCTGCTGTCCGACAATTTTAAGTCCGAGCGGTTGGTTCAGCCCGGTAGCAATCCGTTGCCAGACGAGCGTGTCCAAGGGACCATTGAGTCCAGTGACTGTCCAGACATCACCGTTCCAGGTGGAGAGGGCGGCACGATTGCCGTCTGGAAAGAAGTCGAACCCGCCGAAACGTAGCCACGAATCCCAGGGATTTTGCGCGGGCCAATTGATCTTGTCAATCGCGAAGGGTTGACCCGGATCGAGTCCACCGTTTGCCGCGAACCGAGCGAAATCTGAGAGTTTCGATTCGCTGCCTTCCCATATCAGCACCGATGCGGTTGTGTCTGCAGGCCGGTCGAGGGAAACACGCTCGGTGTCGACGCGCCATTTTGCACCTGCAATCGGTTCGACCAAGGCTGCGGCAATCAGAGGCGGCTCTCGGAAGCTTTGGTAGAGCGTGTACATCTCATCGGGTGAGAGGGCACGATTGTATAGATGCAAGTCATCAAGTTGCCCTTCAAACCAGGGCGATTCTTCTGGAAAATCTGGTGCGGTGAACCCGAGCCTCCAAACATCATCCTCCAATGGTGCTTCCGGCTTAAGGGTCCCTTTGGCAGCAATCTCGCCGTCCAAAAACAGCGTCACTGCCCCACTCTGATGTCGCCACGTTAATCCGACATGATGCCAAACGCCATCATTGACTGATTGCGCACCTCCTGCGGTACTCGAAATAACACCGACCCAGCCGACATCAAACGTCAAATGCCCATCTCGGATAAAAAAGGTTTTGCCGTTGGGCACCCACTCCGATGCCTCAAGCGATTCAGCGAAGATCGTACCGTCGTTCTCGGTGGAAATCCACGCGGCAAAAGTTAGGTCAGTGGTGTCGAAATCGAGGGCGAGGCTTTCGTCAAAACGGGCTTCCGCTTCGCCATCAAATGCGAGGCTATTGCCCGACTGCCCGGCTTCCCAGCGAACCCCATTCAGCACAATTGCCGCCTCCCCAGGTGACGCGCTTACGGCATGTGAACCGCTCCCCTCGTCGAAACGCCAGTGTCCAATCAGCGCAGCGTCGCTCTTCTGTTCCTCTGCCGACGCGGACTGTGCGGTTTTGGTGGGCGGGCGCAGGACCGCTATAGACTGATCTGCGCTACCGGCACCGCCAAGGACCGGGGACAGATTATCTATCGAAAGCAGTGTCGGAAGGTATCCATCTTTCTCCAAATGCCAAGTCGCTGTCTCCGCGTCAATTTTCAAAGTTTCCACCTTGAGCTGCTGCTGTATATCAATGTCTCCAGCCGTGACGAGTTTTTCCGACCACCGCTGCGGACCGCCTTGGATTAGCTGCGTCAGATCTGCCACAGGCGGCAAGGTTTCAACGAATTGTGTCCAGACATCCAACGCAAGTGTATCTTGGATCGCTGGAGTGATCAGAACTTTGGCGGAGATTGCTTGTTCAGATGCCGGAAACCGGACACGGAGCTCGTTTTTCATTATCTCCCACCGTGTGCCCTCCGGTGCGTCAATCAAAGCAGCGAGTAGACTGCCTTGTGCCCCCGGGTCTGTCCCCGATGGACATAGGGCGACCGCGGTGCCACGTAGAAACTCGTGTAAAGTGGATGCCTCTCCGGCACGGATTGTTGCGATACGGACAAGCGCACTCGATGCAGATGGACCGAGATGGAACGTACGGGCAAAAGCGAACCCTTTTTCTCCGCTTTCAAGCGACGGGGTTTCTAACACTGAGCGAGTACCGACTGTATACGACAAAACAACCCGGTTACCGTGAAGATACAATCCTTTCCAATGCGCCCAATCCTTGGGTAAGGGACCAAAAGGAACAGTGCGTGTATCGTCAAAGCTGCCCTCCTTCGCCCAACCGGGCTCCACCGGGTTTTCCCACAGCAGTTTGCCCTCAATCGATGGGAAACTCTGATGCCAACCGTTATAGGCAACATCGGCAAAGTCAATCAACCCATCTATCCAACCGGCAGAGTAGCGCAACAAGTCAGTGTCAAACACCACCGCCCCACTCGCGAGATCCGGGGTGAGCGGGATAACCAGACCTTTGTAAGTCAGGTTATTCGCATTCGCGGCGACAGCTGTAGAAAGGTAGGGTCCATAATCCATATCCCGCCACGGCTGTCCGGTTTTAACACGCCAACCGGGTGGGTAGCGGCGCGGGGCTTCGCGGTTGAGGCACCAATAGACCCCGTTAACGATAAGACGACGAAAGTCGCTCACTCTGAAGTCCTCTGGGTGTCCCATTGTCGTTGTAAATACACGCCCGCCGCCGGAGTGCGTGTGCGTCCATGCAATAGGATTGACCGTCTCTGCCCCGCCGCGCTCGCCTTCGGGAAATACAGGGCGACCCTGCACTAAGATCTGGGCATCCTTCGGCGGATAGTCGGGGCGCACATGGTAAGTCCAAGAGCGGACGTGAAACGCTGGACTCACACCCGTAAGGATCGGATGATTGCCAACGATTGTAGCATCGGTGCTTGCCCCGTGTCCGTAGTGATAAATCCACGGTGCACCGAGCTCACGCGCACCGAAATTATTCCACCACATCGCCTGCTGATCCTCCTCTTCGTAAGCAAAAGCGTGTGTTGTTGTACGGAAAGCAACGATGGGACCGCCTCGGTCGATGTACTTTTGTAACAACGCAAGTTGAACCTCGGGCAGTTGACGAAATCGCAGATACAAAACAAGGAGGTCTGCTGTCTCCAACGCCTCAAGACCGTTGATGTTGTTCCCCTCACCTCCCTGAAGTACGTCGTCTATGAGAAGTGTAGTGCGGAAGCCGTAGTGGTCTGCTAACACCTGAGCCAACGCGGGCATCGTTACTTCAGAACGGTATTCATTTTCGCCGATAACAAAGACGAGGTGTGGTTGTGCGTGACCAATAGATGTGAATATACAAAGCGCGAGCAGGAGGCATAGTAGATAAATTGAAATTCGTTTCGCCCATGGGACCGGGGCGTTGCGCGGGACACTTGAACTTGACATATTTTCCCTTTCATAGATGGATTGCCGTTGCTATAATGATACGATGAGTTCCTTACCTAAGCCTAACCTATGGCATTCGATCACTCCTGTAAAAGTATAACAGATGTCCCTAAGCATATCAATAAAAATCAGATAGATTCAGAGCCATTCAATTCTCTAAATTCCAAACCGGTTTGGGATAACAAAACCTAAAAATCCGTGTCATCCACAAGAATCAGTGTTACAAATCGCTCCTACAAAAGTGATTGGTCATAATTGAATATCTCTGGCTTCAGAGCCATTCAATTTTAAGAAATTATTGGATTTCACGTCTTTTTTTCAAGAGCCGGTGCGGTTCCAAACCGCACCTACCGGGTCTGGTGGTAAAGATTCGATCGGAAAATGGAGAATTGAATGGCTCTGTCTCTGGCTTAAAGAGCACTTGCAATTTCCCGCATTTTAGGGTATAATTAAAAAGGTTTTTAATCACGAAAATTGGATAATAGCATATCAAGGGGTATCGCTTGCAAGTCAATATTTTTGAAAAACTCTGCCTGTTTGTTTCTCTTGGTGTTACGGCTTGCGGGTTCTAAAACTTGCTGTTAGTAAAGAAAGCCCTGTAACGGCAAAATATTTATAATAGAGGGATCTATCTATCTTATGTCAACTAAAGTAGGTATAAATGGTTTTGGTCGGATTGGTCGGAACGCCTTTCGCGCGGCGTTGCAGAATCCAGCGTTAGATATAGAATTCGTGGCGATCAACGATTTGACGAACCCGGAGACACTTGCGCATCTTCTACAGTATGACTCTGTTCACGGTATCCTGTCAGATGACATCGCTGCGACAGATAACGGCTTGGTGGTCAACGGTCAAGAGATACAGGTGCTCGCGGAACGCGACCCTGGTAGCCTGCCGTGGGCTGAACTCGGTGCGGATGTCGTTATTGAGTCCACGGGCTTCTTTACAGCACGGGAAGACGCTGAGAAACATATTACATCTGGCGGTGCCCAAAAAGTGGTCATCTCCGCCCCTGCGAAAGGTGAGGACATCACGATTGTCATCGGTGTGAACGACGATAAATACGATAAGTCAGAACATCATGTCATCTCTAACGCCTCATGTACGACGAACTGCCTTGCACCGGTGGCGAAGGTTTTGCATGAAACATTCGGGATTGAAAGTGGGTTGATGACGACTGTGCATGCCTACACCGGCGACCAACGGGTTCACGATTTCCCGCATTCCGATATGCGCCGTGCGCGTGCCGCGACACTCTCCATGATTCCGACGACAACCGGTGCCGCTGTGGCCGTAGGGAAAGTCCTACCCGAATTGAACGGTAAGCTGGATGGGTTCGCAATCCGTGTACCGACCCCGAACGTCTCCGTTGTTGACCTGACAGTTGATCTCAAGGAGAAGCCGAGTGCTGAAGTGGTTAACGCCGCGTTGAAAGCAGCAGCAGAAGGCAGCTTGGACGGCATCCTCGGTTATTCGGAACTCGACCTCGTTTCATCGGATTTTAATGGGAACAAACTTTCCTCCGTGCTTGACGGTCCCTTCACCAAAGTGATTGAAAATGGACTCATCAAAGTCCTTTCGTGGTATGACAACGAGTGGGGCTACTCGAACCGTCTCGTAGAACTTGTTGCGCGCACACTCTAATGGAAAGGACTATGCGGACACCTATTATTGCAGGAAACTGGAAACTGAACAAAACGATTTCGGAAGCGGTCGCGTTTACAACGGCACTAAAGGGATTAGTTGCCGAGGTTAGCAACGTTGAAATTATTGTTGCACCACCTTTTACAGCACTTGCAGCGGTTCGTGATGCGATAGCCGACAGTAACATTCATCTCTCTGCACAAGATGTCTATTCAGAAGACAGCGGCGCGTTTACCGGTGAAGTCTCTGCCCCGATGCTCAAAGATGTCGGGTGTGATTACGTCATTATCGGCCATTCGGAACGGCGGCAGTACTTCGATGAGACGAATGAGAGCGTCAATCAGAAGGTGAAAGCGGCGTTAGCACACGGCTTAAAACCGATTATCTGTGTCGGTGAACAACTTGAAGAACGGGAATCTGGACAGACAGAAGCGGTGATTGAAGCCCACGTTACAGGCGGGACTGCAGGCTTATCTGCTGCGGCGTTGTTATCTTGTGTGATTGCGTATGAACCGGTTTGGGCGATCGGCACTGGGAAAACCGCCACGCCTGCCCAAGCGCAGGAGGTTCACAGCTTCATTCGCGGGTTGCTAACGAAGGCTTACTCGGCGGAAGTTGCATCACAGCTATGTATTCAATACGGTGGGAGTGTTAAACCGGAAAATGCTTCGGAACTGATGGCGGAACCGGATGTAGACGGTGCACTTGTTGGCGGCGCGAGCCTTGAGGCGGAATCGTTTGCACAAATTGTGAAGTTTGTATAGCAAGTTACGCCGAAATTTACCGAATAGGAGGAAACTATTAAATGGGAATTATCATGGGATTTGTATTATTCCTCTTTGTGCCTATCTGCGTCGTTTTGACGCTGATCATTCTGTTACAGGACAGTAAAGGGGAAGGACTTTCATCAAGCGCGTTTGGTGGCGCGGAGATGCAGTCTGTTCTGGGAGGCCGCGGTGCAGCGACTTTCCTTGGTAAACTGACGACATGGCTCGCGATCGCTTTCATGGTTATTTCGCTTTTCCTGATGCGCTTCTATGGTGAAGGCGGTGGTGGTGAACTCACACCGATTCAGCAAGAGGCGACGCAAGAAAGTACAACCGAACCTGCTGACACGACAGGTGAAGGGACGCTTGAAACACCGACGGACGGAGAGACCGCGGACGATGCCGCTGATTCGTCAAAGACAGAGATTGACGGCGGCACGACTGATGAAACAGAATAATTTTGTAGGATAGGGTCCACGTCTGAGCCTATAGTCACGCGGGAGGACACTCCTACTGAAACATCGCGACCAAGAGGTTGCTTATAGAGAAGAAAGGTCTGGATATGTCGGACGCGCTTACAACGCTTTCATGGACAGTGCATCCGCTCGTTGAGAATTGGCGCAATTCTGCGCTATTAGGGTTTTTTCTGGCACTCCTTTTGCTTATCATCTATCTGGGTTTCCAATTAATTTATGTCGCCGTCCTGTCTGCTATTTTTCTGATCGGATCGCTCTATAAGTATTTTCTACCGTTTCACCACCAGTTTGAATCGGATAAGCTTATTATTACAAGTTGTTGCTTCTACCGACTGGAGCGACCTTGGGAAGCGTTTCGTAGTTTTTACACTGACGCGAACGGGGTACTGCTCAGCCCGTTCGCCCGCCCAACACGCCTCGAAAACTTCCGCGGCGTTTATGTCCGATTTGGTAAATACCCCCCTGAAGAAATCATTAATTTTATTACCAGCAAAATCGAATCAGAATCTGCTCCTTAAAAATAGGATATCCGAATGTCGGGAAAAATAAGATGGGGTATACTCGGCCCTGGTGGTATTGCACATAAGTTCGCTGATGCGTTGAAAGCGATGCCTGATGCGGAGATTACCGCTGTCGGTTCACGCGATCACCAGAGAGCGGACGGATTCGCGGACACGTTTGATGTTCCACACCGACACGGCAACTACGTTGACCTTGCACACAACTCCGAAGTAGATGTCATCTATGTGGCAACACCGCACCCTTTTCACAAAGAATGCGCGATGTTGTGTTTGGAAGCGGGGAAAGCGGTTTTATGTGAGAAACCGCTCACTGTGGATGCGAAGCAGGCTGAGGCGTTGATAGCGTGTGCACGCGAACATAAACAATTCCTCATGGAAGCCATGTGGACACGTTTCATTCCAGTAATGGTTAAGGTCCGGGAGTGGCTGGCAGATGGTGTTATCGGTGAACCGCGCATGCTAACGGCAGATTTCGGCAACCGCGTGGAATTAACTGCTGAGAACATAAAAGGACGCTTGTTTGCACTGGAACTTGCAGGCGGCGCGATGTTGGATATCGGGGTTTATACCATCTCTTTAGCGTCTATGGTGTTTGGTGTACCAACGCAGATAACGAGTCTGGCAGACATCGGCGAAACGGGTGTCGATGAACAAGCCGCTGTCCTACTCAGCTATGATGCGGGTCAAATCGCGAGTTTGTCGTGTGCAATCACGACCCGCACCTCACAGGATGCACGTATCTTCGGCACAAAAGGCGCGATACATATCCCGAACTTTTCACGAGCGACATCCGCAACACTTGAAGTGCTTGGGAAAGAACCCGTACAGATTGAAATCCCATTCACCGGCAACGGTTTTGAATACCAAGTCCTTGAGGTTATCAAGTGTCTACGAGCGGGTAAACTCGAAAGCGATGTGATGCCGTTAGATGAATCTCTATCTATTATCCAAACTATGGATGTTGCCAGAGCACAATGGGGATTGGAGTATCCACCGTTCAGCTCTGTTTTATGATTCAACATTGTGGAAAATATGATATGCCCAAAACCTTAAAAGAAAAATTTTTGGATTCTGAATCCGGAGGATTAAATGAACGCAAACCACACGCAGACAATTGCTACCACAGAAGCGTTGAAAACCGCTGTTTTAGATACTGTTGAGACCCAAAGCATCACAGATATTCACACACATCTCTTTAGTCCACCCTTTGGTGAGTTGTTACTGTGGGGTATAGATGAATTGCTGACGTATCACTACCTCATCGCTGAAGTTTTCCGTAAATCGGATGTCTCTTATGCACAATTTTGGGCGATGACAAAGACGGAACAGGCAGATCTCATCTGGCAGACGCTTTTCATTGAGAACTCACCAGTGAGTGAAGCGTGCCGTGGTGTTGTGACGACTTTAGACGCATTGGGGTTGGATGTCGGTTCGCGCGATCTCCAAGACTATCGCGATTACTTTGCGGGGACGACCGTTGAAGCCTTTATTGATACGGTCTTTGAACATGCGAAAGTCTCCAAAGTTGTGATGACGAACGACCCGTTTGACTCGGCAGAGGGACCGGTGTGGGAATCCGGGGATACTGGAGATGCCCGTTTTGAAGCGGCACTTCGGATGGATGTCCTCATCAATACTTATCAGGAAGCTGGGTATGAACACCTCCGGGGTCTCGGTTACGATGTTGATCCGAATCTATCAACAGAAAAAACTTATAAGGAGGTCCGCCGATTTTTGGAGACGTGGATTCAACGGATGAACCCGAAGTATATGGCGGTTTCGCTTCCACCAGATTTTCAATATCCAGATGATGGTGTTTTGGGTAGATTGTTCGACAACTGTATATTACCGATCTCTCGTGAATTCAACGTCCCGTTTGCGCTCATGATCGGCGTGAAACGCGCCGTTAATCCGCAACTCCAGATGGCAGGCGACGGCACCGGAAAGGCGGATCTGACGAGTTTGGAAACGCTACTCCGTGAAAACCCAGATAATAAGTTCCTTGTGACACTCCTGTCGCGCGAAAATCAGCATGAGTTATGTGTCATCGGGCGGAAATTCAAGAACCTGATGATCTTCGGGTGTTGGTGGTTTATGAACAACCCAAGTGTGATTGAGGAGATCACACGTGAACGGATCGAGTTGCTCGGTTTGAGCGTGATTCCGCAGCATTCTGATGCCCGCATCTTGGATCAACTCCTCTACAAGTGGAAACACTCGCGTCGGATTATCGCGGACGTTCTGGTGGAGAAATACCAGACTTTACTGGATGTTGGGTGGGCTCTTACCGCATCAGAAATTGAACGGGATGTTAATAACCTATTCGGCGGCAACTTTGAGAAATTTTTGAATCGGAATTAACAGACTTGTGGTAGAATGCTTAAAGGTGTTCCTCACAGTTTAAATTATCGTGTACAGGTATGGAGTCCGCTTCATGGATATAGGATTTGTATGGGACGCAGACAAATATCAAGAAGTTCAGAAGAAGCACAATGTCCAATTTTATGAAGTAGTTTTTGCGTTTGACGATCCAGATGGATATGATGGTCCGGATCCACAAGAGCATCCGGACCGGTGGATGTTCATAGGAAAAAGTGTCACGAATCGTATATTGGTAATTATCTACGTCCCAGAAAATGAGGAAGTCCACCGTTTAATTACTAGTATTCTTTCAACTTTGAACTTGCGGGTATAGTCTTTTTAGTTTGATGC
>VYCT01000001.1 GCA_009843785.1 Candidatus Poribacteria bacterium
GGAAAGTATTACATAAATAGGACTTACGTAATTTTGACCGTAACACTTGGTTTTAAAGGCAGATGCGGAAAAAAACACGGGCATTTAGGGGCCACAGGCTAACAGCCTATGCTACAAAAGCTTTGATATTGCGATCTGGAAGGGGCAACACACAAGGCCACAGGCTAACAGCCTATGGTACAAAAGAGCACACTGCGTAAGTCCTGCATGATTTACTCCGATACTGCAGTACCTCATAGATATGCTATTGCTTTTGGGATTCGCTTTAAGACTTCGTTTTTGCCGAGCAGGGCAACAATATCAAAGAGACTCGGTCCGAACGATGTCCCCGTCAGGGCAATCCGCAATGCCTGCATCGCTGCGACGCGTTTGATATCGTTCTCATCCGTGTATTTCCAAATTGCCGTTTCAACTGTCTCTACGTCAAACGAAGGTACTTCTTCCAAAATCTGTAAGAGGTTCGTCAGAATCCCGGCGGTTTTCTCTCTCTTTTCCTCTGAACCACCCCACCATTTCTTAACCGCCTTCGGATCATATTCAAATTCATCGGTAAAGAAATAACGGGTCTGTGGAATAATGTCTTGAAATGTTGTGAGGCGTTCACCAACTGCTTCCACAATACTTTCCAGCCAGTCGCGCTTCTCAGTTGAATTGATTAAGCCTTCTTCCTGCCAGAACGGGATTACAGCGTCTGTCCGTGCCGAAACACTGAGTTGGTTGATATAGTGGGAGTTAAGCCATTCGAGCTTCTTAATATCAAAAACACTACCGCTTTTGCCGACCCGTTCGAGATCAAATTTCTCTATAAGTTCATCAACGGAGAAAATTTCCTGTTTGTCGTCGTAGGACCAGCCGAGTCGGGCAACAAAATTCAGCACTGCTTCGGGTAGATATCCCTGCTCACGGTAACGGTTCACAGCGACAAGGTCCCCGTGATGCCGTTTGCTCATCTTCCTGCCGCTACTATCGAGCACCAGTGGAATGTGCGCAAACTGCGGGACCCCTAAACCGAGTGCATTCGCAATCGCAATCTGTTTTGGCGTATTATTGAGATGTTCTGTCCCTCGAATCACGTGCGTTATCTGCATCTCCGCATCGTCAATAATTGAGGTGAGATTGTAGTTCGGCATCCCGTTTGAGCGGACAATCACTTCGTCCTCTAAGGTATCGGGATCGATACTGCGTGAACCGAGCACGATGTCCTCAACAAGGATCGGTGTGTCTGGCATCTTTATGCGCACGGCCGGCTTTCTGCCCTCGGCGACAAAGCGTTCTACGGCTTCCGATGTCAGGTGTCGGTGCCTTCCATCGTAGGAACGGGTCAGCTTATCGGCACGCGCCTGTGCGCGGATTTCTTCAAGTTCTTCAGGTGTGCAATAGCAGTGGTATGCATTGCCACTTTCAAGCAATTGCTTGACGTAACCCTCATAGATATTTCTCCGTTCCGATTGGACATAGTGCTCGTCCCAATTGATGCCTAACCACTTCAACGCATCGTAAATCTCGTGCATGGATTCATCAGTCGAACGTGCCATATCCGTGTCATCGATTCGGAGGATGAACGTGCCGTTGTGGTGTTTGGCAAATAGCCAATTGAAGAGTGCTGTGCGTGCGCCGCCGATATGTAAGTAGCCGGTGGGGGACGGTGCCATCCGCACCCGAACCTGATCTTTCATAGCGGAAACGGATGTTCCGCTGAGTGTGTCGCTCATTTCTTCTGTCCTCTTTGAATCTTCGCCCAGCTATCCCTCAACGGCACTGTGCGATTGAATACCAACTTCTCTGATGTTGTATCTGGATCTACACAAAAATATCCCATCCGCAGGAATTGATACCGACTTTCGGGGGCTGCATCAACGAGACTCGGTTCAACTTTGCAATTGTTTAGAATCTCTAAGGAATCCGGGTTCAGGAACTGTATCCAGTCTTCGCCTTCTGCTGCACTCTCCGGTTCACGTTCTGTAAACAGCGAATCGTAGAGTCTGACCTCAGCGTCAACGGCGTGTTCAGTAGAGACCCAATGCAATGTACCCCTAACTCTGCGTCCATCTTCGGACCAACCGCCGCGCGTTTCTGGATCATAAGTACAGTGAATCTCAACGATTTCACCGGTGTTTTCATCTTTAACGACCCGTTCGCATTGGATATAATAGGCGTGCTTCAGTCGCACCTCTCGTCCGGGTGCTAATCTGTAAAATTTTCGAGGCGGATCTTCCATAAAATCTTCACGTTCGATGTAAATTTCTCGTGAAAACGGTATTTTCCGGGTGCCTGCGCTCTCATCTTCCGGGTTATTTTCCGCGTCAAACATCTCGACTTGCCCCTCTGGGTAGTTATCGATAATCACCTTAACCGGATCGAGAACTGCCATGACGCGTGGGGCGCGACGGTTCAGATCATCTCGGATAGAATACTCAAGTTGCCCCATCTCAATGAGATTATCAGCCTTTGAAACGCCGATGCGGTTGCAAAAATCGCGGATAGATTCAGGCGTATATCCACGGCGGCGCATCCCGGCGAGTGTCGGCATTCTCGGATCATCCCAACCACTGACGTGTCCACCCTCTACCAGTACCCGAAGTTTCCGTTTACCGAGAACAGTATAGGTAAGATTCAGCCGTGCGAATTCAATCTGCCGAGGCTGATAAATCTCTAACGATTCTAAAAACCAGTCGTAGAGCGGACGGTGATCCTCAAAATTCACATCACACAGTGAGTGCGTAATGCCTTCGATGGAGTCGGATTGTCCGTGTGTAAAATCGTAGGTCGGATAGATACACCAATTGTCGCCGTGGCGATAGTGATGGGCGCGCAGGACGCGGTACATCACAGGGTCCCGCATATTTAGATTCGGGCTTGACATATCAATTTTTGCGCGAAGGGTGCGGGAACCGTCTGGGAATTCACCGTTGCGCATCCCTTGGAACAACGTCAGGTTTTCCTCAACCGATCGGTCTCGGTAAGGACTGTTTGTCCCAGGAGCGACTAAGGTGCCGCGGTAAGTGCGCATTTCATCCGGAGTCAGATCACAGACGTAGGCTTTCCCTTTTTCTATGAGCCTAATCGCATACGCATAAAGCGTCTCAAAATAGTCAGACGCGTGGTATTCACGATCTTTCCAATCGAATCCGAGCCACCGGACATCTCGCTTAATCGCTTCTACGTATTCACTCTCTTCTGTGAGGGGATTGCTGTCATCGAATCTTAGATTGTAAAGTCCGCCATAATCTTCGGCGATGCCGAAGCTAATACAGATAGCCTTAGCGTGCCCGATATGGAGGTAACCACTCGGTTCTGGAGGGAACCGGGTATGCACCCGACTCTCATATCTATTTGTCTTGAGGTCCTTCTCAATCTCTTGACGGATGAAGTTTGTATCGGAGGTGTTGTTGATATCTTCTTTCAAAGGAGAATCTGAATGCTTCATGTCTGATACCGTACCAATCGTATGTGTCCTATTTTGGGCGTGTTACAGAGACCTCCGCTCCTGGGAGCGGTATGTCTATTGAGGTTGGAACATCTGATTAATATATTATACCCTCAAAACCCGCTAAAGTCAAGGTTAGGGTCCGCTTTGAAATCGTATTTACCGAGTTCACGAAGTATTGCGCGAAAATCCATCTGGATCGCGTAAAAAATAGGCAGATATGTCCTCTATAAACGCTAAAGGATATTCACTTGATAGATAGCAAAACTGATGATTGCTGGGATACACTAAGGGACAAAAATTTTTGCTTACTGGCAATAGGAAGGGAAACGACAAGAGGATTCAACCGTGATTTATTAAAAAAAGTGAAGGCGAATCCCTTTACGGAT
>VYCT01000366.1 GCA_009843785.1 Candidatus Poribacteria bacterium
TAACAATATCAACGACAGACTACCCTCAAAAAAAAATGGGGGTAAGTGACTTTTTACATTTTTATTTGACAATATGATTTTTATCTGATATAATTTTGAAAAATAAAAAGTTATGGAAGAAACTATGCGGATCTACTAATATCACGAGGCATTGTATAGGATACAAGGAGAAAGAAACATGTCGAAAAAAATCCGAACTTTCACAAATTCACTTCCAATTCCAGATTTGCAGATCAAGGAACAAACTAAGGAACAATCGGACCTCCAGGATCCGCAGTTTGATGATGAGGCATGGAACGAACATACTGAGGAGGATGTTAAAGCTGGAGAACTTGATACCCTTATTCAGCAAGCTGTTGCCGATTTTCTGGCTGGGAGGTATGAGGAAGTATGAGCGTTCGCCATATAAGGACTGATAACTTTAAAAAGTGTTATAAAAAACTTCCAAGAAACGTTCAGCAAGCTGCCGATAGCCAGTTTAAACTTCTTAAAAAAGATCCTCAACACCCTTCCTTGCAATTCCGCCAGCTCAGCAGTCGATCTGATTGTTGGTATGCTCGAGTCACTCAGGATTATCGAACTTTGGCAACGAAATATCAAAATGTTTATATTTGGTTTTGGATTGGGACACATGCGAAGTTCAACGCCTTAACCGCTAATCCAAAAAATCTTGTTCCTAACAACCTGCCGTTCGATCCAATTGAAGAACAGAGTCCGCTTACTTCCACTTTATCTTTAATGACTGTTCCATCTACGGAAGATATTAACGCTCTCAGACTTGATGATCTCATTCAGGAAGCCATTTCTGATTTTGAGGAAGATAGATATGTAGAATGGGATTAATATAATTTTCTGTAGCCACCCGGAGAATGAGCACCTTGAATATTACAGATGTAAAAACTATTCTGACAGCACCCGATGGTATTCGACTTGTCATTGTTAAGGTTGAGACGAGTGAACCCGGCTTATACGGCATCGGTTGTGCCACGTTTACACAGCGTCCTCTCGCTGTAGCGACAGCGGTTGATGAATATCTGAAACCTTTTCTCATCGGAAAAGACCCGACGAACATAGAGGACATCTTCCAGACCAGTTTTGTCAGCTCCTATTGGCGAAATGGACCTGTGCTGAACAATGCACTCAGCGGTGTTGATATTGCCTTGTGGGACATCATGGGCAAACGTGCCAACATGCCTGTCTACCAACTGCTCGGCGGCAAATGCCGTGAAGCTGCAACGCTATATGCGCACGCAGGCGGCGGTACTTTCGAGGAAGTAGAGGCAAGCATTCGCCGTTATATGGCGCAAGGCTATCGCTATGTCCGCGCACAGGTGGCAATACCGGGGTATTCGACGTATGGCGCAGGCGGTGGGAAACGGAGTTCGCCTGCCTTTGAACCGACACCGTATGTCAATACAATCATCAAACTCTTTGATCATCTGCGCACAAATCTTGGCGACGAGGTCGAACTTCTCCACGATGTCCATGAACGTATCCCACCCATACAGGCGATTAATCTTGCCAAAGGGCTGGAACCGTATAACCTCTTTTTCCTTGAAGACCCCTTTGCACCAGAGGACGTGGATTATTTCCAACTGATGCGCCAGCAGACGAGCATTCCCATTGCGATGGGAGAATTGTTCAACAATCCGAATGAGTACGTCCATCTTATTAAGGATCGGCTCATCGACTTCATTCGGGTACATATCTCACAGATCGGTGGCATCAGTCCTGCGCGCAAACTTGCTGCGTTTTGTGAATTCTTCGGCGTACGCACGGCATGGCACGGTCCGGGGGATGTTTCTCCTGTCGGGCATGCTGCCAACGTTGCGCTGGACCTGGCGTGCTATAACTTCGGGATTCAGGAGCAGCACGTCTTCGGTGAGAATACCAAAGAGGTCTTTCCGGGTTGCCCCGAAATTCGGGATGGCTGTTTTTGGGCAAATGATGAACCTGGACTCGGCATGGATCTAAACGAAGAACTCGCGGCACGCTTCCCATTCCCGGAGCATCCACTTAATGGCGGTTGGGCACCGGTACGTCGGATGGACGGCACAGTTATCCGACCTTAGTGTCAAACCCCAGCCGTTTGACTTCTGTCTGGAGGGAGATTCCAGTCTGTTCACGGACCTGTTGTTGGATGTGTGCGACTAACTTCAGCACATCTTCTGCTGTTGCATTGTCAATGTTGAGGATGAAGTTCCCGTGGATCATGGACACCTCTGCACCGCCGATACGGTAGCCTTTCAGTCCGCTAATGTCGATCAACCGTCCAGCGGAATCGCCGGGGGGATTTTTGAACATACACCCTGCATTTTCTTCGACGAAGGGTTGCGTTTCGACTTTCTGCTTGAAGAGCGTTTGCATCCGCGCTGTGATGGTATCAACATCTCCGGGTTCAAGAGTCAGCGTCGCACCTGTAACACAGAAATAGGTGTCCAAACTGCTGTGTCGATATTCAAATTTTGCTTCAGCGTGCGTTAGATTAACAAATTCGCCGGTGTCGGTCATGACGGTAACATTTGTGACAACATCTCCGAAACTGCTGCCCCATGCACCGGCGTTCATAATTAACGCACCGCCAACGGATCCTGGGATACCGAGCGCAAATTCGACACCACTCAAGCCACGTTGCGACATTGTTTTTGACAGGGCTGGCAGTGCGAGTCCCGCACCCACCGAAACGATATTTCTGTCCACCTCCAGTTTTGCCAACTCGCCGACTAACCTGATACTGATACCATTGAAACCACTATCACTCACCAGCAGATTAGACCCGCGACCGATAACTGCAACCGGAACATCCCACTGCTTATGAAAGCGCGCCAATGCTGATAGTTCGGAGACCGTGCTGACTTCGATGTAAGCCGTCGCTTCGCCACCAATACCGAAGTGGGTATGTTTTGCGAGTGGCTCTCTAAACTGGAGCCGTGAGCCGGGTTGCGTTACAATTTCCGGCAGTGCATCTTTCCAATCCATTCTACTCTTCCTTTTTCTTGTATTTTCATGGCCGTCCGCCTTTTCGTCCTTTTCGATTCATGAAAAAATGCATCCATAAGCCCCACCCAAAGCCTGTTACCATCCAAATTGGCAAATTTTCGAGCATCGTTTTCAAATCCCATTCTCGGCCATAATACAAAACCGCCCACACCTCGAAAAGCACCCACGAGAGTCCACTGAAACAGAAGGTGCCCAGCAAAAGCCAATGTATGGCCTTTACTTGAATCAGGGGGCGTTCAAGGACCTTCGCCAATCTCTTTTTTTCGTACGCAAGCCATCTTCGGCGGAAGAACCGTGCTGGGAAATACCACATTGGGAAAGTCATTGCCAATACGGCGAGACTAAAAACGTTCCATAGACACGGAATGATTTGATCGCAACTTGGACAAACGAAGCCAAACCAATGCCCAAGGGCGTTCCATTTTGCCCACAAACGCTGGTCATTTAGCGTTTCACAGTGCGGACAAGGCACGTAAGTGCGTTCCATCCAAGGTTTATCGCTCTCTTTATCTGTCAACATCACTTTCGGGATCCGTTGTCCCAAAATCAGTTCGTTGAGTATTGCTGCTGGAAACAATACCCAGAACAAGATAAGCGGGTGACGGCGTGTCCATATTGTGAATCGGTTTCTGTCGTATTGCATCGGGGGTATCTCCAGGGGAAAAAAAGGTGGGCGGGACAAGCGGTGAACAAACCCCACCTATAAGGTTTCAATAGAATAGTTCGGTCTACAAAAATCAATTGTTAAAGTTTGCTTATATGAAACTTTCTCTGAATCTTCATAGATCACAGTGATATCTGTAG
>VYCT01000268.1 GCA_009843785.1 Candidatus Poribacteria bacterium
ATCTATTGATGAAATTATAAAAGTGTATAATTAATTAAAAGCTTTACTATAAAATAAAGAAAAACACGGGAAGACATTCAAAATGAGACATACTGCAAGAATCGAACTCGCAAATAACGATGAGCTTGTTTTAGCAAATGCTGGCGTTATGAACCCTGAAGACGTGCGGCGAATTACCGTCGAAGATGCGCTCGTTGATACCGGTGCAACACGACTCGGTTTACCGCCATCGCTTATTGATCAACTCGGCTTAACCCCATTCAGAAGCGAGCCGGTACGAACCGTTAACGGCCTCACAGAACTTTGGATTTATTCACCTGTCCAATTTACGCTCTTAGCACGTGAGAGTATCACAACCGTCCTTGGCGTGCCTGAAGGCACGCCTGTCCTCATCGGACATCTCCTCTTAGAAGACCTTGACCTCTGTCTGGACATAAAGCAGGGACTCATCTATAATCCTGCCCATGATAGCGAATGGATGTCAGAACTCTATTGAGGCATAGGAACCTGATACGGCAAAGTAAAACTTACGAAAAATTTGAATTTGTGGCAAATCTGTGTTAAAATTTATGTTCTAAACTTTTACAGCACAACATTATTTTAATTCCAAGCGATGAGCGAAAAAATGGATAAATTATTAGGTGAAGTTGACCCACAGATCGTTGAGATTGTTGCGAATGACCTAACACGCCAGCAAAATTCTCTCATGCTAATCCCCTCAGAGAACTATGCCAGCCGTGCCGTTATGGAAACCCAAGCCAGTATCCTCGCCAATAAATACGCCGAGGGCTACCCTGGTGAACGCTACTACAATGGATGCGAGTTTATGGACGATGTTGAATCCCTCGCGATTGAACGCGCGAAGGCTCTTTTCGGGGTTGAACACGTCAACGTCCAACCGCACGCCGGTAGCCAAGCGAATATGGCAGCCTACCATGCGCTGCTTGAACCCGGTGATACAATTCTCGGCATGTCGCTCAGCCAAGGTGGGCATCTGACTCACGGTGCTACCGTCAACTTTTCAGGAAATCTTTACAATATTGCGGCTTATGGCGTGGATGCTGAGACCGAGCGGATTGATATGGAAGAAATAGCACGTCTCGCAGAACAGCATCGCCCGAAACTCATCGTTGTTGGCGCGACCGCCTATCCGCGGCACTTTGACTTTGCGGCGTGGCGGCAGGTCGCTGATGCCGTAGGCGCGTATCTCCTCGCAGATATAGCACATATCGCAGGACTTATCGCAGGCGGCGTTCATCCAGACCCAGTGCCTTATGCTGATGTGATTACGACGACAACACATAAAACTTTACGCGGGCCTCGCGGCGCGATGATTATGTGTAAAGAAGAATATGCAGAGAAGATCGACCGTGCTGTGTTTCCCGGTTTACAAGGCGGTCCGTTCCTCCATACCATCGCAGCGAGAGCCGTCGCTTTCAAAGAAGCCAGCGCGCCCGATTTTAAAACATATCAAGCACAGATCGTTAAAAATGCGAAGGCACTTGCAACGCGGTTAATTGAAAACGGGTTCCGATTGGTAAGCGGCGGCACCGATAATCACCTGATGCTGATAGATCTGACCTCAAAATACGAGAAATTGAGTGGACGACAAGCGGCCGATCATTTGGAAGCTGCCGGAATTATTGTGAATAAAAATACAATTCCTTTCGACAAAAGGAAACCGAGAACGACAAGCGGTTTGCGGATCGGAACGCCGATGATTACCACGCGCGGCATGAAAGAAGACGATATGGTTCAAGTCGCTGATTTTATTACAGAGACGCTTGAAAACAGGCAGAAAGCCGCCATCAAACGCCAGGTTCGGGAAAAAGTCAAGGAACTCTGCACACAATTCCCGATTTACGAATATCTAAAGTAGGTATCGGTTTGCATCATAGTGAGATTTATCAGTTTTCAGTTAATAAAGTAGGCCTGTAACGTTGGACCATTTCACGGGAGTCCGTCAAGCTGCGAAAGACTGTTAAAAAACACCTCTTAACTGACCACCGATAACTGATAACTGACAACTATGAACTATGAAGCGGCACTCGCCTATATTGAAGCGTTTATTGACTATGAAAGAAGTCCTGATTTTTCACGACAGGCACGGCTCTACAATCTCAACCGAATTTCTCTCTTGCTGAAACGACTCGGCAACCCACACGATAGATTGCGGGTGATCCACATTGCGGGGAGCAAAGGGAAAGGTTCTACCGCCGCACTCGTCGCCTCTGTTCTTACGCAGGCAGGCTATAAAACTGGATTATTTACATCGCCGCATCTCATTACGCCCCGAGAACGGTGCCGTATTGATGATGAACTCATTTCAGAGGCAGACGTTGCTTTCTATATTGATAAGATCAAACCTGCGATTGAAACCGTTTCCGCCTCCGAATTCGGACGTGTCTCGTTTTTTGAAATATACACCGCACTCGCCTTCACCTATTTCGCCGACAAAGCAACTGATTTCGCTGTTATTGAAGTCGGTTTAGGTGGAAGGCTTGACGCAACTAACGTTGTCACACCTGTCGCAACTGTTATCACGCCGATTAGTTTAGAGCACACAGCGATATTAGGGGAAACATACACCGAGATAGCAGCTGAAAAAGCGGATATCATTAAAGAAGGCTGTCCGCTCGTACTTGCACCACAACATCCAGACGCGCGGGCAGTGTTTGAAAAGGTCGCAAATGAACGGAATGTACCAATTGTTGAAGTTAAAACCCATGATGTAACTCACAAGCCTATTTCCGGTGATGTAGAACAGGAACACCGGATATCAACTTCACAACTCGTCCGGAACGCCGATGGTATACCTATAGCACAACAATTTGACGTGGAAACGGATTCCGAGAGTTATTCGCAGCTCAGAATACCGCTACTCGGGCACCATCAGTTTGTGAATGCAACAACGGCCATCGCAGCGATTGAATGCCTGAAACAGGAAGGATACGCAATCCCGAAAAATAGTATTTATGATGGATTCAAGAATGTCCAATGGCACGGACGCATCCAACGGATTATGTCTGCCCCACTTGTTGTACTGGATGGCGCGCATTCCGTTGTCTCAATGGCGGCACTCTGCTTGACGCTCCGGGAGAGTTTTCGTTACACTCAGGCGATTTTTATCGTTAGTTTAATGAGAGATAAAAACCTTAAAGCAATTGGAGATATTGTCTCTAAAACCGCAGACACCGTGATTGCCACGCAAGTTTCTGAGAACCCGCGTGTGATGGCCGCTGAAGCAATACAGGAGGCATGGTCTGGTACGTGTGAGCAAATTACAATATGCCCAAACCCAGAAAAAGCAATCGCCAAAGCGTTAGCCTCCGCATCGCCGACGGATCTGATCTGCATTACGGGCTCACTCTACCTTGTCGGTCAGGCACTTAAAATATTTAAATCAAATTTTTCAGCGAAAGATCGTATTGGAATTCCGCTTTCTTAGCGAAAGATCGTAAGCCCGTAATGAAATTATGCCTTAAATGGCATAATTTGTCTTAGCTTTACATTTGGAGGGCGGCTCTACGGAAAGGAACTTCAATGCGCAAACCCACTTTATTGAACTGCAAAGAAAATTAAAAAAGAAAAAGAGAGGTTTTAAATGCGTGATATCACTTGCAAAAGATGGTGGCTAAATTGGAAGTCATTTTTAGTGGTCCTACCCATTCTAAATTTAGCCACCGAAGCTTTTGCCCAAACAACGCCTCGTCCAGATGTACCACCGGTATGGTGGATTGCCCCCATTGGTGCCCTCATCGCTTTGGGATTTGCTTACCACTTTTACCGCGCCGTGATGAAACAGGACGAGGGCACTGAAACAATGCGCGACATAGCACAATCTGTCCGAGAAGGCGCGATGGCATATATCCGGCAACAATACAAAGTGGTCGCTATTGTCTTTGTTGTGCTGTGTCTGATCTTCATCTTTATGGCGTTCGTCCTTGATGCGCAAAATAAAGTTGTCCCATTCGCATTTCTAACAGGCGGGTTCTTCTCAGGCCTCTGCGGTTTCCTCGGCATGAAAACCGCGACCAATGCCTCCGCTCGTACGACAAGTGCGGCGATGCAAGGCCTCAACGCCGGCTTGAAAGTCTCGTTCCGAGCGGGTGCCGTCATGGGGTTGATCGTTGTCGGATTCGCACTCCTTGACATTACTGGCTGGTTCCTCATTCTCTACTACCTCTTCCCCAAGATATTACCCGGATTCTTAGAGGTAAACCCGTTACCCCAGATTACTGTGATTATGCTCAGTTTCGGTATGGGGGCTTCAACGCAGGCACTCTTCGCCCGCGTCGGCGGTGGTATCTATACAAAAGCAGCGGATGTCGGCGCAGACCTTGTCGGAAAAGTTGAAGCCGGAATTCCGGAGGACGACCCTCGCAATCCGGCTGCCATAGCAGATAACGTCGGCGACAACGTCGGTGATGTCGCGGGCATGGGGGCGGACCTCTACGAATCTTACGCGGGTTCAATTCTCGCGACCGCTGCACTCGGCGTCGCGGCTGTCGCTGCGAAAGATCACGACAATCTTGTAGACCAGCTTAAATATCTCTCAGCACCGATGATTATCGCTGGCATCGGCGTAATCCTCTCGATTTTGGGTATCTACATGGTCCGAACCAAAGAGGGCGCGACGATGAAGCAGTTGATGGGTTCCCTTAACTTCGGTATTAACGGTAGTGCTTTCGGCATTGCCATCCTGTCGCTCCCTGTGCTTATCTACCTCGATCTCCCGAACAAGTGGCAGGTGTGGGGCGCGATCATCGCTGGGCTTGTGGCAGGTTTGATTATCGGCAAAGTCACCGAAATCTTCACTTCTCACGATTACAAACCAACACGTGCGATCGCTAAGCAGGCGCAAACCGGACCCGCAACCGTGATTATTGAAGGGATTGCTGTCGGTATGGAATCAACGGCGATTCCAGTCCTAACGATTGTTGCCGCAGTTGCTGTCAGCTACTACCTCCCTGGTGGCGCGACCGAACCGCTGATGGGGCTTTACGGTGTCGGTATCGCTGCTGTCGGTATGCTCGCGACGCTCGGTATAACCCTTGCGACGGATGCTTATGGACCCATTGCAGACAACGCTGGCGGCAACGCTGAAATGGCAAAACTCGATGAAAGTGTCCGTGAACGTACAGATCAGTTAGACGCGCTCGGTAATACGACCGCAGCAACCGGTAAGGGGTTCGCAATCGGCTCAGCAGCACTCACAGCACTCGCCCTCCTTGCCGCCTATTTGGAAGAAATTCGATACGGTTTAATCCATTTAGCAGGTCAGGACACACTCGATATTGAAGGTGAAGGCACAGTTGAAACGCTGAAGGTCAGCGTCAGTCAATTTATGGATTACTACGATGTCACGCTGATGAACCCACAAGTGCTCATCGGATTGTTCATCGGTGCAGTGATGGCATTTTATTTCTGCGCATTGACAATGAAAGCCGTCGGACGTGCCGCTGGTGCTATGGTAGCAGAAGTCCGTCGCCAGTTTCGTGAAAAACCCGGTATTATGAAAGGCGAAGAGAAGCCGGATTATGCACGGTGTGTCGAAATTTCAACTGTTGGCGCGCAACGCGAAATGATTTTCCCGTCGCTCATCGCTATCGTTGTGCCTGTCATTGTCGGCTTGATTTTTGATGTCGGGGGTGTGTTAGGTCTACTCGCAGGCGGTTTAGCAACCGGTTTCGTTCTCGCAATTATGATGGCAAATGCCGGAGGCGCGTGGGACAACGCCAAAAAGTTTATTGAAGAGGGTAGACACAAAGAAGAATACGGTGAAAAAGGCTCCGAACAACACAAAGCGACTATTGTCGGCGATACCGTCGGGGATCCTTTCAAAGATACTTCCGGGCCTTCGCTCAACATTCTGATTAAGTTGATGTCTATGGTGTCTGTCGTGTTTGCGGGTCTCATCGCAAAATACGGCGGCATACTTAGCAGTTGGCTCGGTATATAGCGGAACTTGACGCATCAAATGGACAAAAATATGAAAATAAAAAGCCTCATTACATATACTTTGAGTGTCCTTGTCTTCGCCATCGGGTGTCAGCAGTTAGATAATCAGATGAAGACGGGACCTGATAATACTGTATCTGTTTCTGTAGATGACGTTAACCCAGACGAAATAATCTATAGAGGGACTGTTTTCGTTGGTGATGCAGGAGATAGGTTCGGAACCGACAAATATGCCTTAAATTCTGCTACTATCACAGATGATACGCTAAATATCAGTGTATCCTACAGTGGTGGGTGTGAAGAACATCAATTCACACTTGTCGCTTCAAATGCATTTCTTGAATCATTCCCGGTTCAGCTGCGCGTTTCTATTGCACACGATGCGAACAACGACACCTGCGAAGCCTATCCAACAGAAAACTATCGCTTTGATCTTACGCCAATCAAGACAATGTATCAGAAGGCGTATCGCCAGGAAGCAGGCACGATCATTTTACGCCTCAAAGATGCTCCAGCCGGAGAACTCGTCTACGAATTTACGATGTAGCTATAATTACCAAATCTCGGCGTTGTAAGGCAACCGATTTTCCATGCCTCTGCCTTCTGCTTTTTTGTGAATTCGTAGGCAATTTGTAGGAGAACCCAAAGAAATGTCCAATAAATTGAAACCCCGAAGTTATGCGATTACCGACGGGCCCGACCGCGCTGCTGCGCGTACGATGCTTATGTTCGGCGATGGTGGGCTTTCACCTGAAGACCTTGACAAACCGATTATCGGGGTTGCCAATACGTGGATCGAGATCGGTCCTTGTAACTTCCACTTAAGAAGACTTGCCGCCAAAGTTAAAGAAGGCATCCGCGCTGCAGGCGGAACACCGCTTGAGTTCAATACCGTTAGTATCTCCGATGGTATCACCATGGGTACCGAAGGTATGAAAACCTCGCTGATCAGTCGAGAGATCATCGCTGATTCGATCGAGTTGGTTTCTATCGGTAACATGTTTGATGCCGTTGTCGCGCTCTGTGGATGCGATAAGACCGTCCCTGGCACCGTCATGGCATTAGCGCGCTTAGACATTCCGGCCCTCACGCTCTACGGCGGTTCGATCATGCCGGGCAAATTTCAGGGACGCGATGTCACGATCCAAGATGTATTTGAAGCGGTCGGACAACACGCTGAAGGCACAATAACCGTTGAAGAACTCGACGATCTGATTAGTAAGGGGTGTCCCGGTCCCGGTGCGTGTGGTGGCCAATTTACGGCTAATACGATGGCGACTGCGGTTGAAATGTTGGGCATCGCACCTATGGGAAGTGGGAGTGTTCCCGCTGTCTTAGAAGAAAAGGACCAGGAGGCATACAAAGCCGGACAACTCGTTATGGACATGCTCGCCGCCGACCGGCGACCGAGCCAAATTATTACCCGTAAATCTCTTGAAAACGCGATTACTTCTGTCGCCGCTACTGCCGGGTCTACCAACGGTATTCTGCATCTCCTTGCCATTGCCCATGAAGCACAAGTGCCACTCACACTTGAAGATTTCCACGCGATTAGTCAAAGAACGCCTGTGTTAGCGGATCTCAAACCCGGCGGGCAGTTTGTTGCTAATGACCTCCATGAGGCAGGGGGTATCCCGTTCTTGGCAAAACGTTTGGCAGAAGCGGGTCTGATTCATGCTGATGAGCTCACTGTCACAGGCAAAACCATCGGCGTAGAGGCAAACGCAGCGACCGAAACTGAGGGGCAGGAGGTCGTCAGACCTGTAGATGTACCGCTCAAGCCGACAGGCGGATTTGCTATTTTGAGAGGGAATCTCGCACCGGATGGGTGTGTTATCAAGTTGGCTGGACAGGACAGAACCGTTCATCGGGGTCCCGCACGTATCTTTGAACGTGAAGAGGATACCTTCGCTGCCATTAAAGGCGGAGAGATCAAACCCGGTGATGTTGTTGTTATCCGTTATGAGGGACCCACTGGGGGCCCCGGTATGCGTGAGATGTTAGGCGTAACGGCGGCACTCGTTGGTGCCGGTTTGAGTGAAGATGTCGCACTTTTAACCGACGGTAGATTCTCCGGCGCAACGCACGGCTTTATGATCTGCCACGTCGCCCCTGAAGCCGCAAAAGGCGGTCCCATCGCTATCCTCCAAGAAGGCGACGAAATCGTCATTGATGCGAAGGAACGCCGCCTCGATGTTGAACTCTCCGACGCTGAAATCCAAGGGCGTTTTGAGAAGTGGGCACCCCCTGAACCGCGCTATACACGTGGGGTCATGGCAAAGTATGCGAACTCAGTATCTTCTGCTTCTGAAGGTGCTGTGACTGGATAACCCATCTATTTTTTATCCGTAGGGGCAGGTCTTCGCGCCTGCCCTTTTCTTTTTACAGTTAGTTTTGCGGTGTGCTCACCCAAATGCGAACTGTATACCTATATTTTCCGTAAGTCCCACTTTTTAAGAAAATATCGCCTATTTTGGCGGAAATACCAGAAAAAAGGAAAAATTCTTTAAAAATTCTGCAAGAGACTCTTAACTTTTTCCGTTTCATCTCTATAATTAAGATAGCAGGCATTTCATGGATGATGAATTGATATTTTCAACTTTCCTGCGACATGTCCAAAGATGTTCATATCCAGCGGATGAAAAGGAGGTTATGGCAGTGCGAACCAAACTTGAGACGCACCATTCTTTTGGTGAAATCATCGGCAAAACCGAAAAAATGCGGCACCTATCCACCCAAATTCAAACGGCAGCAGCAGGGGATATTACCGTCCTGATTTAAGGCGAAACCGGGACCGGCAAAGAATTGGTCGCAAAATCAATACACGATAACAGCCCGCGAAAAACAGGTCCCTTCGTTGCCGTCAATTGTGCTGCGATACCCGCCGAATTGACTGAAAGTGAGTTATTTGGCCATGAACACGGTGCTTTCACCGGAGCCATCGCGCAGCGGATCGGACAGTTTGAACAAGCGAACACTGGCACCCTTTTTCTTGATGAAATTGGGGATATGCCACCGGGTTTGCAAGCGAAATTGCTGCGGGTCTTAGAAGAACGGGAGTTTCAGAGGATTGGTGGCACAAAAACCATCGCCATTGACATCCGTGTACTAACAGCCACGCATCGGAATTTAACGGATACTGCCAAAGAGAACGACTTCCG
This sequence comes from Candidatus Poribacteria bacterium, assembly GCA_009843785.1. Classification (GTDB taxonomy): domain Bacteria; phylum Poribacteria; class WGA-4E; order WGA-4E; family WGA-3G; genus WGA-3G. Next base: position 9,123 of record VYCT01000268.1, read on the forward strand.
CCCGGACTTGTACCATCGACTTGCAGCGTTCCTTATCAAGGTTCCGTCTCTGAGAGATCGGCGCGAAGATATTCCTATCTTGGCAGATCACTTCCTAAAAAGATATGCTGCAGCCACCGAAAAACCCATTCGCGCTATTTCTGCTAATGCCTTACAGCTGTTGATGCAGCATGACTTTCCCGGCAACGTGCGCGAACTGAAAAACGCCATTGAAAGTGCCGTTTTATCTGAGACAACAGACGAAATAAAACCGCCAAGCCTCCCTTTGCATCTAATACAAAACGGTTCACAAGCCGCTATAGGCAGCCCGACGGATACCGAGGTTATTCTTCCGCTTGACGAAGTTGAACGGAGATCCATCGTCCATGCACTCAAAGTAACGGACAACAACATCCCGGATGCAGCACGGGCGTTGGGCATCGGTAGATCCACACTTTATCGGAAATTGAAGCAGTATAACCTACTACCGTAAAAATGTTGTCTCAATATGGGATAGTGTCTCATATTGAGACAACACGCCGAAACCCGCGTTATCAAAGGCTCCGAAACTCATATTGCTCCTAAACTTGTTTCATTTTGGGACGCTCGACGAAAAACAACTTTAAGCGATCGGATCACATCTCGTACAGCCCGTATCCCGCGTACCACCTTGACGGACAAAGTATAATAGGGCAATGATAAGAACGTTTTCACCGATTGGCACGGTTCTTGCTCATAACTTAAATAATGTGAGTGAAGTGAAGTATAAATCAAATCCCTTGATGTTATTAATGAACTTCGTTGTCCGCTTTCTCTATCAGTTGAATTCAACCAAAGGAGCCTCGCGATGTTCCGATCTTTCCTTTTGATTCTTTTTCTTTGTGGACTGACCGCCGTCTCGGTGGTGCTGGAATATAAGGCATCCGCGGAGACGTTTGCGTGTCCGCCTACGCGTGTGTGTTTACCCAAAGCACCGCCGCCGTGTGAGACACTCCCCTGTGTGCCGGATGTGAAACCACCGGATTGTGAACCGCTCAATTGTGATGTTTCGCGTCCATTGTTGCGCCGGGCGTGCGCGCATGCGTGGCGGAAGCATCTCCGAGAAACCGTGAGAAGAAGCCCACCACCTTTGTGTTTTGTAGATGTCAAGTTTGATAAACTTCAGACCGTAGCGCGGGTGTCCACAGCGAATATTATGCGGGCGATGAGTCAATAGAAACTAAAACCGATGCAGACGTGTATCGGAATAAATCACAGGAGGAATCCTGATGTTCGCGAACATTTTGAAAAACCGCCTCTTTATTGGAGCGTTAGCGTTCTTTGTTTTATGTGTTGCTGGTTCTCTGCTTTATATGCGGCATGTTGAACAGCAGACTGCCCGTGAGTTGGCAGAGGCAGAAGAACGCGTCCAGCAATGGAATGAGAAACAAAATCAACAACCGCCAGCGGAAACCGCTGTTGGTGAGAAGCCCGACCAACCGCAGCAGGATGGACATTCCCACGCCGATGGGACATTCCATGTGGGACCGCATGAACCCCCCACACCGGTTGAATCTCCCGCAGTTGTGCCGCCGAAGTCTGAAGTCTCTGCGCCTGTGGGTTCAGGGGCTCGCCGGTTTCACGATCCGTATTTCCGCATGATGAACGGGTTCGCGATTACCTCGGAGTTTGTGATAGCGATTGCGCCATCGGGCGTGGGTCCCGATTTTGCATCGATGTCGGATGAAGAACTTGCCAATGCGATTGAGACCATCAACAGTCATACAGGGTTTCCACCGGGCGACCTCTGGCCCCCGGACGGCTATCACTATGCCCGCGGTGGCACGACGGTTTTATCCGATGGCGATAATATCTGGCTCGACGACAATGGGCATCCGATTTTAACAAAGAACGACGCGCCGTTCTTTGAAATCGCTTGGTCGGAAGGTTTCAGACCGCCTCCGGATGTCTACGCCGACTACAAGGCATTGCATGAACGTTATATTCAGGCTTTTTTGAACACCCCAGACGATTCAAACACCTCTCCAGAAGTGGAGCGTCTCTCTGCGGAAAAGGACGCATTGGAGCAGATGTATCGCGGTCGTGTGCCATCTGGGTTTTGGGATTCAGGTTCGGTACCTCCAGGCATGCAACCGCATACCTACTTTGCACAGTTCAATTGGGCGAGAAACCAAATGCAACGCAGTGCTTTTGAAAAAGCGGGTATCGACTATCTGATGGACAGGTATTCAGATCTAAAGAAGTATGCAAATTTGGACAGGTATCCAGAGCTAAAGGAGTTTGCAAAATGAAAAGACGATTTTTCTCAACATTCTTGTTTGTTGTTTTGGCTCATGTATAAATTTAATGCAACTGTATCAGCGAAGCCAATAACTACAAGGATTAAATTTTCCTTCTGCATTCAATCTCGACATGAGCCGTTGTTTTATGCTTGTTCGCCTTGAATCTGAAGGGCGATGTTTCTTGGGAAACGCATCCGGTGATTACCTCTTTTCCGTTAGAGTTCAACAAATATATTGACATTGTTTCGGGGGAAGTGAGCTGGTATCACGGCAACATTGCGAGTGTTTACGTCTCAGCGGATCTGAACGGTGTCGGTGAAGGGGTCGCAACGTTGAAGAAGGTCTACCTGATGGGTAAAGAGGAGATTGAGACATACGGTGGGGAGCCGAAGTATTTTGGGATCAAAAACCCCGACGGTTCGTGGCGAAATGTGAGCGCAAACGTCTCCGTTGGTAGACCCGAAAAAATTCCCGATAATGCGGTAGATGGTAATTCTTGGTCGTGGGGTGCGGGTGGATTCAGTGAAATAAGGCCTACGCCGTGGGGTTGGAAAGAGACGACATCTCAAGGGTTCACGATAAGTTTCCCCGCGGGTATTACGGGTCGGTTCTCGACGACGGGGGGTTGGGCGGCGGGTTCGGCGCAACCCGAGCGAACGGCTCCGTCAAGATCAGGGACGCACTCGTTGGTAGTGAAGTATATCTGTAGGCAGTGCAATGCGTCCGGCAAGACGAAGGCGGAGATGGGTGGTAAATCGGCACATGAGAAGATCACGTGTCCTGCGCCGAATTGTTCTGTGCAGTATCATAAATGTTCGCCGCCCTCGAATCATGCGGTCTGTGATGGCTGTGGCAAACGTAAATGTGAGGATGGCGATCATAGTTATGTTGGCACGTGTAATGGCGAGTATGTGCACTACACGACCTATGTTGCGGGCTGTGGCGAGAAGATTTATGAGTGTACGCGATCGCAGCACCAGGCGCAAACGTATAGTTGTGGTCATACAATGAAAGCGTGTCAGTATGCGAGTCACAGCTGCGCGCCGCCACCTACAGACGACACACCGAATTGTCAGGATTGCACGTCTCATTGTTCATCGCCGTGTAGCTGCACCAACTCAGGAACGTGTAATGGAACGGTGACGGACGACACACCAAATTGTTCAGGTTGTACGTCTCATTGTAGTTCACCGTGTAGCTGCACCAACTCCGGTACGTGTAATGGGACCGTGGCAGCCCCGCCACCACCACCCGAACCAGAACCAGAGCCGAGGTGTGCAAACGGACACACCTATGACCCAAATAATACCTATCAATATAATCTTCACCGCACCCGCACGTGTCGGTATACCGAATGCGGTCGCACGTGGGAAAAGTGTACGACACCGATAACACCGGTCTGCGATAAGCCGTATCGGAAACGAAACGGTTTGAAGTGTTGGGCGATCAACCCATAGCCACGATGCAAACGCGAACCCTTTTCAACAAACGCGTCAGTGGTCTTTGGATGGCTGGCGCGTTCGTCTTACTGGCGATCATCTTTGTGGTGCGTGTTCTGTCGCCCTCTGAGAAAGTGGCAGCACGCAGTGGACGCGTCCTGCCACTTTCTCTGCCAGCTATACCTGAAGCCGTCAAGCGTGACACATTGCCGGTTTCCCCGCGTCGCGTTCACCAGAGAACGCCCGCAGTCTTTGATACCGAAGCGTTCTACCGCACCATCATTGACAATAACCTGTTTCGCCCGTTGGGGTGGACACCGCCTCGCCCGACAGAACCCTATCGCCTGATAGGTACGATCTTGCCGCGCGCTGCGAACACACCGCCGCGGGCAATCCTACAATCCACCGCAGGAAACACAACACACATCGTGACCACTGGTGAGAAAATCGACGCATTGACCGAAGTCGTCTCGATACAAGGCAAGCAAGTGGTGCTTTCCACCAACGGACAGCAACGGACGCTGCACCTGTCAATCGGTTTTTGATGCGCCCGCTGTCATTGGTCGGAAAAAATTCGGAAAAAATCTTGTAAAATCTCCCCCGATTTGTTAGACTATATCCCATGAATAAACAAAAACCGATCATCCTCAACGAAGCAGAACTTGACTGGGAAACTTGGGACGATCCAGACCTCGTCGCCAAAAGTCCAGTACGTTGGAAAATCCTCATATCCGGTGAACGCGGTCCCAGCAGTCAACTCTCTACTGGCATAGCAGAGATGACACCGGGGACCCTGCTGCCGCTCCATCACCATGCGCCTGCAGAGACATACTATGTCATCAGCGGGCACGGGCATGTAACAGTAGACGATCACGAGGCATCGCTCAGTCCGGGTGCGTCGGTCTTCATACCCGCTAATGCAAAGCACTCACTCCGTTGTACTGGGACTGAGAATTTAGTTTTCTTGTTCACCTTCGCAGCGGATCGGTTCGATGAAATCGTCTACCATTTTGATGTGTAGTGCTTAATTACCAGACAGTTTGAGAACTCTAATAAGGTAAATTACCGAGATGTCAACATTAAAAACGACAGACGCTACACCGATCATTTCCAATGCAGATGCCAGTCTGATAGACATCGGCGACGGTATCGCCAGACTTGAACTGCATAGCAAGTTGAACATCATAGGCGACAGAATGCTGGAGATGTTTGATGCTGCGTTGGATGAGGTGGAAACCAATTACGCAGGCATGATTATCGCCACAGCAGCGAAGCATTTTTCGGTGGGACTTAACCTCATCCTCCTTCTGGAACGTGCGAAGAGCCAAAATTGGGACGCTATTTCAGGCACACTCCGCAAACTACAAACCGTCTGCACAAGACTCCGGACAGCATCAAAGCCGGTCGTCGCGGCAACAGTGGGTATGGCACTCGGTGGTGGATGTGAGCTCGCGTTCGGTGCCGATAGGGTACAAGCTTTCACTGAAAGTTCGCTCGGTCTCGTTGAACTCCGCGTCGGACTTATTCCGGCTGGCGGTGGCACTAAGGAGATGGCACTTCGATGCTTAGCGGGGCAAACGCTGCCCGCCCCGATTCAGGATCTGTTTCCGTCCGTTCACAAGGCTTTTGATATAATCCGCGAATCCACCGTTTCACAAGACGCTGCAGATGCGATAGCACTCGGTTATCTCCGGCGCACGGATGCTGTCTCATCAAATCGAGAGGCACTCCTTGAAGATGCTAAACAATTGGTGCTTTCAATGCACAAAGCGGGGTATAACCCACCAGAGCCGCAGCAGATATTTGTGCTCGGTGAAGAAGGAATCGCGCGACTTAACTTACAAACGCATCTACTTCGGCAAGCGGACACTATCGACGACTATACGCAGTACCTCGCCAATCAATTGGCTTATGTACTCTGCGGTGGCAAACTTTCAGCACCACAGTTCGTTACGGAACAATATCTGCTCGACTTGGAGCATGAGGTCTTCCTCGGTCTTTGTGGCGAAGTGGAAACGCACGCAAGGATAGAAGCGACGCTCCAGAGAGGTAAAAAATAATGCAAGCGGCATCAAGCGTGGTTATCGTATCTGCGGTGCGCACCGCTGTCGGAAAAGCCGGAAGAGGCACCCTGAAAAACACGCGTCCAGACGAACTCGCCGCCGCTGCGCTCCGTGGTGCGGTGGAGAAGCTCCCACAACTGGAGCTTGACACCGTAGACGATGTTATTATCGGGTGCGCTACACATGAGGGATCGCAGGGTTACAACGTCGCTCGTATTGCCAGTTTACGAGCAGGGTTCCCGGTCTCCGTCCCTGCCATGACGATCAACCGATTCTGTGCATCCGGTTTAGAAACGATAGCGATGGGTGCCGAGCAAATTCTATCGGGGCGCGCCGAGGTGGTTATCGCAGGCGGTGTGGAGAGCATGAGTCAGGTGCCGTTCGGTGCTAACCTCTCCCCGAACCCTTCGCTCATAGAACAGGCACCGGAGGCGTATCTCAGCATGGGATTGACCGCTGAAAATCTGACGCGGAAATATAGTATACCTCGCAGTGATCAAGATGCCTATGCCTATGAGAGCCATCGCAAGGCGATCGCAGCGATTGATGCTGGCAAATTTAAAAAAGAAATCGTGCCGTTGACGGTAAAGGAGACGCACCTCAATTCGGAAGGCATTGCTGAAACCGTATGTACTGTTTTTGATACAGATGAAGGACCGCGCCGCGATACTTCAACAGAAGCATTGGCATCCCTGAAGCCTGTTTTTCATGTGGACGGCACAGTGACGGCTGGTAACGCTTCGCAGATGAGCGATGCTGCCGCTGCAGTCCTCCTTATGTCTGAAGAGCGAGCAAAGGCAGAGGGGTACGATCCGTTGGCGTATTTTGTCAGTTACGCCACAGCCGGTGTTCCACCTGAAATCATGGGCATCGGACCGGTGCCAGCCATCCCGAAAGCACTCGCGTCGGCAGGGTTAACTTTAGACGATATTGATGTCATAGAACTCAACGAAGCATTTGCCGTGCAAGCCCTTGCTGTCCTTCAAGAGGCACAACTGCCACCCGAAAAGGTAAACGTCAACGGTGGCGCAGTCGCCCTTGGACATCCGCTCGGTTGCACAGGCACAAAACTCACTGTGAGCTTGATTAATGAGATGCGTAAACAGAATCACGAATACGGTATGGTAACGATGTGTGTCGGCGGTGGTATGGGTGCCGCTGGCATTTTTCAGACAATCAGATAAAGTGGGAAGTTATTCTAACAAACAAACGTCCCCAAGTTACTTGGCATATTTTAACGTTTTGATAAAAAAGGAGGAAGCGTTTATGCCTCTGAATAAATTCAGAGGTTTCCACGCTGAAGACTTTGATGGAATCCGTGAATTTGAAAGAGATATTTGAAGTATGGAATCGCGTGAGAACTTGGGACCCAGAAATGCGCATTGACTTGGCGCGCCGGATTTTGGAGACTGTGGTCCCCTCGCGTATTCAACCCGCACCACAAACTATGTCATTGGATGAGGTGATCGGTATTGCGAAAACGGATACTCCACCCCCTACTGACGAAGACTGCAAGAAAATTCTTGAAGAGGAGCGCTTGAAAAAATACGGATGATTCACGCATTGTTGGATACAAATGTAATTCTCGATGTTTTGCTTGACCGTACGCCCTGGAGCACCGATGCTGTAGCTCTCTGGCAAGCCAAACTTGACGGGCGATTTGTCGCTTGTGTCACGGCAACTTCGCTAACTGATATTTTTTACATAACTCGTCGCTATGCAGGCCGTGAAAAAGCATGGCAAGCGGTACACTCCAGTTTAGACCAATTGTCCGTTATACCGGTTGGAATTGAGGAACTACGTTTGGCAACAACGCTCGATGGAAACGATTTTGAAGACAATCTGCAAATGGCATGTGCAATAAGTAGGCAACTTGATATGATTGTTACACGGAATCTTACGGGGTTTTCGCGTAACAATATTCCAATTCTCACGCCACAAAAGATGCTATTGAAGTTGGCAGCGGACGATTAAAGTACAGAAAAAAAAATAACTGAAACGGAAGAATGCAATTCCTTCAGAAAAACGCAGAATCACATCAAAGACCAGATTGACCTATAAGGGCAATCTGCGCGGAGGTCCACAGTTAAAAAATGCAAACGCATGTCTATCTCTCCATAGCGGGAGAAAACAGAATCGCCATTTATACATTTGATGTATCTAATGGCGGCATCGAACTTCAGGAAAACATCAACGTCACGGGTTCACCCGGTCCCTTGGCACTTTCACCCTGCGGTAACTACCTGTATGCCGGGCTGCGGTCGAGTCGCGAAATCGCGAGTTTCCGCATTGATGAGGAGACGAAACACCTCTCGCACTTGCGAACAATTTCCCTCGATGCGGATACGTGTTATATCGCAACGGACAAAACCGGGAGTTTCCTGCTCTCTGCCTATTACGGTGCTGGCAAAGTTACCGTTCACGCGATCGGCGATGATAAAACCGTCCAAGGCGATCCGATTCAGACGGTCGAAACCGATATACACGCCCACTGCATCGAAACAGATGCATCGAACCGATACGCTTTCGTACCGCACACTAACCCTCGCAACGCTATCTATCAATTCCATTTCAATGAAAAGACAGGTATGCTCACACAGAATATTATAGGAAATCTCAACCCGGGTGCCCCGATTGGACCGCGGCATTTCTGTTTCCACCCGAGCAAACCGATCCTCTATTTTTCAAACGAAAATGGATCGAGTGTTTCGGCGTACACGCTTCAAGAAGGCGGAGACCACCCCGGAATATTAGTAGACCTCCAGGAAGACCTCTCTACCCTTCCGGCGGATTTTGAGGCGGACAACACCTGCGCGCAAATTCACATTGATCCACAGGGGCAATTTCTCTATGTCTCCAATCGCGGACATGATAGTATCGCAGGGTTTACTGTTGACGCTGAGAGCGGGAAGCTCAGTGCTATCGGACAGCAGTTGACCGAACCGACACCCCGTGTCTTCAACATTGACGGGGCAGGCAACTTCCTTTTTGCTGGTGGTCAAGGTTCAGGTAGACTCGCGACCTACCGCATCAATCGCCAGAATGGAGTATTGTCGCCGCTTACGACCTATGCAGTCGGTGAAAGTCCGATGTGGGTGCTTTTTATCTGATCTACCCCGTATCTATCCGTACCAAAAACCGAGTTGGACACGTAGTACACGGACGGCTCGTGATCAAAAATCGTCAATGCTCCATGGCACGTCGCTTATCCGCAAGGAAAAATAAAAAATGGCACATCGTGGTATTTTCATTACATTTGAAGGTGTAGAGGGTGCTGGCAAAACCACACAAATACAACGGTTGGCAGCCGTTCTCGGGCCCGATGTTGTATTCACCCGTGAACCGGGTGGCACGCCTGTTTCAGAGCGGATCCGAGACATCTTTCTGACATCCGACAGAATAACAACGATGACAGAGCTGTTGTTGATCGCTGCTGCACGCGCCCAACACGTAGACGAACGCATCCGTCCGGCATTGGCAGCAAATCAAATTGTTATCTGTGACAGATTTACGGATGCTACCGTGGCGTATCAAGGGTATCGTGGCGGTATTGACCTTGAGATTATCCATCAGTTAAATGATGTTGCTACGGGTGGCTTGATCCCAGATATCACCTTTATCCTTGACCTACCGCCGGAGATCGGTTTGCAACGTCAACAACAAGGTGAGATGCCCCGCGACCGTTTGGATAAAGAGCCGTTGGAATTCCATCGCAGAGTCCGAGAGGGGTACCTGGCCGTCGCGAAAGCCGAGCCGCATCGCGTCAAACTGATAGATGCGACACAGTCGCCGGATGCTGTCCACGCCGCACTCTTAGCCAAATATGAAGCGTACCTCTCAAAGTAACGACATCTCTCTTGGAAGGGAAAATGCAAAATCCGATCATTGGACATCAACACATTGTCGACCAACTGCAACAGACCGTGGCATCGGATCGTATTGCTGGGGCATATCTTTTCGTCGGACCGACAGGTGTCGGAAAAGAGACAGTCGCACGCTATTTCGCGCAACTTATTTTTTGTCAGCAAGACGCGCAGCCTCCCACGGTATGCGGGGCGTGTCTCGCTTGTCGGAAGGTAGACTCGGGAAACCATCCAGATTTACAATTCATTCGGCCTGACGGGAGCGAACTCAAAATCGGGCAGATTCGAGAGTTGCAAAAACAAATCATCTACGAACCGCTTGAAGCAAATCGGAAGGTCTATATATTAACGGACGTAGACCGGATGAATGATCCTGCCGAAAACGCGCTCCTCAAGACCCTTGAGGAACCACCGGCTTCCTCTGTTTTGATCTTACTCACATCGAACATCCGAGTGCTGCTCCCAACGACACGCTCTCGATGCCAAATTCTACAATTCCACCCGATGTCGACACAAGCATTAACTGAAATCTTAGTGGAAAAGTTTTCAGTCGCACCAGAGCAAGCCACAACACTCGCTATCGCTGCAGACGGAGCGATTGGAAAGGCACTCACGCAACTTGAAAAAGGTGATGTACTTACAGAAGAAGTGCCAGAAATTCTCAGGGAAACAGATCCGTTGGCTGCTTTCAGACTCGCTGAACACTTCAAAGATAATCCTGAAACTTTAGGCGAGTTAGTCACATGGTATCGCGACCTGCTCTTTTTACAACAGGGCGCGCCCAGCGAATTAATAACGCACATCTACTCCCTTGAGGAGCTCCAACGCATTGTCCCCGGATATTCCCGCTTGCGCCTACAACAAGCCATCCAGACGGTCTTCGATACCAAATCCCTCATCGACAACACAAACACAAACGCGACCTTGGCTTTAGAGGTAATGTGTTTGAAGTTACTCAAATAGGTGCTCCCTTTCCTTTGATGACAAACCACCGACTGCTGACTGCTGATCGGACCCGGATAGCCAAGAAACTGAGATTGACAAATGGGTTTCCTGATGGTATAATTTTTACAAATGAGTCAATGCTACCTGAACTGGAGTCCCGAAAAGGAATACAATGAGCACATTTTACGTCACTACACCCATCTATTATCCGAACAGTGAACCGCACGCCGGAAACGCCTATACCACTATTGCCGCCGATGTCTTAGCGCGATATCACCGTCTCAAAGGCAATGAAGTCTGCTTTCTTACCGGTGTCGATGAACATGCTGCCAATGTGTATAACGCCGCGAAAGCGGAAGGACTATCGCCCCAAGCTTATTGCGATAAGATCGCACCAACGTTCGTTAAGCTGTGGGAACGCCTGAACATCTCGCATGACATCTTTTTCCGGACAACCAGCGATTTACACAAGCGTGGCGCGCAAAAATTCCTGAATGTACTCTATGACAACGGTGATGTTTATAAAGGGAAGTACGAAGGGTATTACTGTCTCTCCTGTGAGGAGTTCTTTTCAGAGAAAGAACTCACAGACGAAAAAATCTGTCCTGTTCATAAACTGCCACTGCAATGGTTGGAAGAGGAGAATTATTTTTTTAGACTCTCCAAGTATCAAGATCGTTTACTCGCACATCTCCACGAGCATCCGGATTTCGTTCACCCCGCAGCTCGTCGCAATGAGTTATTAAATTTTCTGGAATCTGGATTACAAGATGTAAGTATTTCGCGTGCCTCCCTATCTTGGGGAATCCCGTTCCCGTTTGATCCGGAGCATATCATCTATATCTGGATAGAGGCTTTAAGTAACTATATTACTGCTCTCGGTTATGAAACAAATAGCGAACCTTATCAAACCTTTTGGCCTGCTGATGTTCACATGATGGGAAAAGACATCACCCGTTTTCACGCGCTGCTTTGGCCCGCAATGCTGATGGCTGCGAACTTACCACTTCCGAAACACATCGTCGGGCACGGTTGGTTGACAAAAGATGGCGAAGCACTGAGCAAAACGCGGGGCATCTTCATTGATATGGATGGCGATATCGCCACTTATGGTGTTGATGCGTTCCGTTATTACCTCCTGCGCGAATTTAGTTTCGGCAACGATGGCGATTACCGCCCCGCTCGTTTGCACGCGCGTTACAATGCTGATCTCGCGAACGATCTCGGCAACCTTCTCAATCGGGTCCTCGGTTTAGTTAACAAGAACTTTGCGGCAATTCCCGCACCGACAACACCGGGTGAATTTGACACCGAAGTCAAAGCGCTAGCACAAACGACGGTCAATACATTAGATGCACATATAAACGCCTTCGCGTTTGACGCGGCATTAGAAACTATCTGGGAATTCGTCAGGCGCATCAATCGTTATGTCCAACAAACGCAGGTCTGGACGCTCGCGAAGCCGGAAACCAAACCGAGAATGGGCACGATCCTTTATAATAGCTTAGAGGCATTGCGGTTCATTTCTGTATTGATTTCTCCCTTTATTCCGGAAACCGCTGAGAAGATCCAGAAACAGATCGGTTTAGCGGATTTCGATACCGTCGCAGAATGGGGACGTTTACCTGCGGGTCTAACCGTCAGCAGGGGTGAACCTATTTTCCCACGCGTCGATATCAAAAAGCAGAAACAGTCTCAGCCTGAAAAGGTAGCCAAGCCGCAGCAGCAAAAGGAAAAGAAAACAACCGATCTCGTCTCCTTTGCCGATTTCCAGCAACTTGATCTACGCGTCGCGTGTATCCTCGCAGCGGAACCCATTGAAGGGGCTGACAGGCTTCTCAAGTTGCAGGTGGACCTCGGCACCGAAAAACGGCAAGTTGTGGCTGGCATCGCCGAACACTACACACCAGAAGCACTCGTCGGCAAACAGGTGATCGTTGTTGCAAATTTGGAACCCGCCACCATCCGTAATGTCGAGTCACACGGTATGGTTCTCGCAGGCAGTGGCGACGCTGTCGTTCTCGCAACTCTTGAAACAGAAATGCCGCTCGGTACACAAGTCAGGTAGCAGGCACGCGGTGTATGCCGGGACAAAATGCAAGATATAGAAAATACCCTCAAAACCCACATTCAGAATGATCAAGCAGGCTCCTTTGTCGTTATTGTGCCGACCGATGCCGCCCGTTTGCACCGCCAACGTGAATTGGTCGGTTACCACCCAAACGGTGCAGTTGCCAATTTGCGTGTATATACCAGTATGGAGTTCATTCAAAGGTTATATAGACAAGCGCAGTCGTCAAAGCAACACATCTTATCAGGGATCCAACACCTTTGGCTTCACGAAATAGTGGATACTGACGCTGCCAATACCAATACCCGCCTGTATAACACATTTCGCCCAATCCAAAATACTGCCATCCCGGATAGTACACTCTCGCTCATCTTGGACACGATAAATCATCTTAGGGATCAAGGAAATACTGATCCGAACTTTGCCGAGGATGATCCAATCAAGGTAAACCTCGCTCACATTTATAGCGAGTATGAGGCGAAACTTGGAAACCGGTGGATAGATGAGAAGGGCAGACACTATTACCTAGCAAACAATTTCAAAGAGTCGTTCATGAAGGGCGCATTTCCGGGTGTTAACCTTGTTGTTGTTGAAGGTTTTACTTTGATTTCAAAAGCCGATATTAAACTCTTGAAGCACATTGCAGAAATACCTGAGATAGAGATGTGGTTTCGCACCGACTGCCTTGAAGACAATAAAGCCCTTTATAAAAATATTATTGACCTTGTTTCACAATTTAAAGACACAGAGGCTTGCCTTGATACCACCTATGAACGGGATTCTAATCGACATCAACATTTTGCTGAGAATTTGTTTAGAACGAATGCCCCGTTGGCGCATAAAACCGATCTAACAGATAAAGTTAAGGTTTTAGAACCAGCCGACCGATCCGAAGAAGTAGAACAGATCGCTCATTTAATTCAGGAGAGGGTCTTAAGTACTGACTGTAAACTGAGTGAAATTTGCATTGTATTTTACAATATAGGTAATTACCAACAGCGGATTGCAGAAGTTTTTCCCACTTATGGCATCCCATATTCACTCGTTGAAAATGTGCCATTAATACAGTCAGAAGTTGTCAAAGAAATCTTTTCTCGTCTTTCACCGCGGCAAACTCCTATTGGTAACACCTATTTCCGTGACGTTAAATCTGAACCATGCCCAGAGAATCTGCGTCCGGACGAATTTAAGGATTACATTGACAACTTTCTTAAATCTACGGAAGTTATTTCCACTATTTTAGACCCGATGCTATTGAAAAATAGAAAAATTGTTGAAGGTGAGGTAAACGCATTCCAACAGTTTAAAAAAATAGTTAAGGGGCTTTGTGACATGTTAAAATCTGAAGAAGATAGGTTATATAAATCCGAAGATTATATTAATAAACTCAGATATATTGCAAAGCATACCCACCATCAAAATAGGGCATCGGTGAGCGAGGAAACCGTTAAGATTTTCTCACTTAGCGAACTTAGAAGTTTAACATATAGTAATGAACTCAGAAGCCTGGAGTTTGACACTGTCTTTTTTGGCGATTTTGTGGAGGGTAGGTTTCCAGAAAATTATCGTCCAGATCCGTTATTACCAGAAAACCCTTATCGCAATGAAGCAGAACAACTATACGATAACCGATTCATATTCTATCGATTACTCAAGTCTTTTCGAGAACGACTCTATCTCCTTGTACCACAACGTGAGCGTGAAGCGGAACTGATCCCTTCTCCTTTTCTCGGACAATTAAAGGCAATCGCCGACGTTGAGACGATTAAAGTCGCGAATCCTACACAAGGCAGCGTCCCAGGGTTTCTCAGTACGTATGGTAACCATGTATGGACAACAAAGATACCTTCTACTAAACCGTTCCCGGATGGCATAACGAGCATGCGCCCGCTAATAGAGCACGTTGTCAAGGTTGAGAAGAGCCGTGAAAAAACGCACGATCATCTTGTCTATGAAGGCGTGTTAACTCCAGAAACTCTTTCTCCCGAGAGCCGTGCTGGTTTAGAAGGACAGTGGCAACGTACCTATTCTGTTACAGAATTGGAAACTTATGCCAAGTGCCCGTTTCAGTACTTTGTCAATAATGCGTTGAGATTCCGTGTTGAAGAGGAAGAAACAGAAGACGAATTATCTAACCGTGGAAGGGGATCCCTTCTCCATGAAGTTCTCTTTGAATTCTACAACAACCGCCGAGAAAAGCCACCTATTGACCAAGGTTTTGAGGAAGCGAGACAACAGTTAGATGAAATCTTAGATGCCAAATCTGAAGAACACCGCAATCAGCGCACTGAGAACCCTATCGGGGAAAACAATATTTTTTGGGAAACGGACGTAGAAAAACTCCGCGTTGCACTACGCAAATGGCTTGAAGCAGAAAGTGCCTACGATCTACCTGTTACGCCACACTACTTTGAAGTGAGTTTTGGGCAAGATCAGGAAATGAGAGACCCAAAACTCAGTTGTCTGACACCGATCCCGATAGGCAAAGTCCATATGAAGGGCAAGATAGACCGCATCGATATTGGCAACGGTGCCTTTAATGTTATCGACTACAAGACCGGTAGTTCTACGGTTAGAATGCCCGAAATCCTTAGTGGACGTAGCCTCCAACTTCCGATCTACCTACAAATCGCGAAGCAATTGCTGGCTAATAATGGCATAACCGATTTAGAAGCAGCGTCAGGTCTCTATCATAAAATTCGACTCGACCAATGCAAAGTTGAACTCGGTATCGGAACGGATTTCTTAAACGGTGAGGCATTCAGAAACTACAACGGTACAGACTGGAAGCCAGTTAGTTCACGAAGTGGTCAGTTATTAGACGATGAAATTTTCGAGGACCGACTTGTGCGTGTCAGTGGCTACGTACAACAGTACGTTGACAGTATATCTAAAGGCAACTTTCCTCTGATCACACGGGTCAAAACATTTGTAAAAACCGAAGAAGCGTCTGAGAGCGGCGATTGTGTAGAGACTAACGAAATCCTTGAAGGATACGGCTTTGTAGAGAATGAAGTTGATGGTGATAAACCCCTGACTCCCAACAATAAGACAGAACCGTGTAACTATTGTGCCTATAAGCGTATCTGCCGTGTCGGCGCAATCTCTGAAACCCCCCAATCAGACGATTAACCCCCCTTCACTGTTTTCTACAACTGAAATTTGAAGCCTCACCGTTGAGAAAAAACTTGCACACTTCTAACAATTCTGCTATACTTTCTTAGATTTTTTAAGTATATTGTTTGCACGCCCTTTAGCGCGTAATTTGCAAACGCATGTTAGTAAAATAAAACAGGAGGCTATTGTTTAAATGGCACACACATTACCAGCGCTCCCGTATGCGCACGATGCTTTGGCACCTCACATCGGTGCTGATACGATGGAAATTCATCACGGCAAACACCATCAAGGCTACGTCAACAACCTCAACGCTGCTTTGGAAGGCCTCGGTGCTCTCGCCGATATGGATGTTCAGGAACTCCTCCAGAATCTCGACCAGGTTCCAGAAGACAAGCGTCAAGCCGTCATCAACAACGGCGGTGGACACGCCAATCATTCTCTCTTCTGGTCGATTATGTGCCCGAGTGGCAACGGCGGCGATCCGAGCGGAGAACTCGCAGCGGCGATAAAATCCGCCTTTGGATCCCTTGAAGCTGCAAATGAGGTATTCACGACTGCGGCCTCGACCCGTTTCGGCTCCGGTTGGGCATGGCTCGTCCTCGGCGATAGTGGCTTGGAAATCTATTCCACCGCAAATCAGGACAGCCCGATTATGCAGGGACATACCCCACTTCTCGGCATTGATGTTTGGGAACACGCATACTATCTCAACTACCAGAATCGCCGTCCAGATTACATTGAAGCGTGGAAGAATGTCATCAACTGGAACCGCGTTAACGAACTCTACGTGGCGAACGCTTAACTTTCCATAACAACTTTCGGATATGGTAGGGGTAGGCACGAACAGTATTTCAAACCTACCCTCTACTTCCGAAATAACCAGATGCTCTCCTTCAGGTTTCCGCTCAGGCATTTCCCTACCAAACATGATTCCAATGGAACCGTTAAAACCCAAGGATTTTAGATTTATAAGAAAGCACCTGCTTTATGAAATTATTTGATGCGAATAGGCATAAGGTATATAGAGCCGTCAACTTGGAATATTGTTAAACGTTCAACACTGCAGAACTATAGCCCCGCGAGAAGTAAAAGATGAGACGTAAACCCTATACAAAAGTGGACAAAACAAATCAAATACGTGCCGAGCATGTGCGTGGAATGGGGGATGTGGTTTTTAAAGGTTTCCAGTGTTTGAATAGTGAGTGCAAGGAATTTATTTTCATTCGTAAAAATGAGATTAGCAGTGATTTTGAGATTGTTTGTCCGAGTTGTGAGATAGTTATGCTATCTGGAGATGAAACGCAATTCTATGAGTATGAACTGAAAGATCGGAGAGACAATTCTATTATCGAGGAAGGCACGTTTACAATTCTGCACGATGACTATATTGAAGAATCCCAAGAATATAAGTATTGCATCATTTGTAATACGATTAAACCACTTGATTTATTCGACCGACATAGTGCTCGAAAATCTGGTCGTCAGGGCGAGTGCAGATTATGTAAAGCAGTTTACAACGCCATTAAAAACAAAACTCGGTTAACAGGCCAGCACCGTGAAGCTGCCCAAAAACGACGAATGTATTTGAATCTCTCTGGAAGTCAGAAAATTAAAAGCGAAGACATCTACAAACGTTTTGGCTACCGCTGTTTTAAGTGTGGGAAAGACCTACGAGGAGTTGATGCTAAAGAACGCCCGCTTGATCATACACTGCCTGCTGTTTTTTTTTGGCCCCTGACAACTGAAAATGCAACCCTGTTATGCAGAGAGCATAACAGGGAGAAATCAGATAAGTGGTCTTCAGCATATTATTCGGACAACGAGTTGAAGAATCTTGCTGTTCTGACAGGTGTTCAGTATGAGATACTCGCTGGACAGCCACGCTATAATCCGGTAGCAATTGAACGCCTTAAGATATCTGAACAGGTTGACCAACTTTTAAGAAAATATGCAGCCTATATGTCAGAAATTATCAAACTACGCAACCGGATCCTGGAATATGAGGATTTTGATTTTTTTGAGCATTCAGCAACCATTTCATCCGCCTGGATTCGACAAGCTGATCAGGAGTACCAACGAGTCATTCATCAGGAAAACGCCCCTAATACAGCACAAGATACTGATGAGACGTAACCGTTCCTTTATCACGGATACCGTGAGATTCACAGTGAGCAACGCTTTCATCGAAAATATCCACTGAGCGAAACCACCGTTTACCAAGTTTCTGTAAGGGTAAATTGTCGGCTTTAGCCTTCGATACAAGCGTTTGATAATCATTTCCGAGTAGTTGACGTAGTTCGGCACTGGAAAGTCCTTTAACACACTCATAAATTTCGCCTGTTTCCTTACCAAAGGCTAAAGTTAGTGATTGTTTTCGGGGACTTTTTGCTGGGTACTCAGGAAAATAGACGGATTTGTATTTTTGAGCCATCAATTTTATCCTCTAATACTGGAAGTTATTATTTTTTATTCTTTGACACTGTATGTATAT
>VYCT01000136.1 GCA_009843785.1 Candidatus Poribacteria bacterium
TCTCCGTTCATCGCACTCCAACTATTTGCAGAGTAACGAGGATATTTACGTGTCCTCATCGCAAATAAGGCGCTTTGATTTACAGACAGGGCACGTCGTTGAAGGTGTAATCCGCCCGCCTAAGAAGACAGAAAACAAGGCAGAACGTTACTTCGCAATGTTACAAATTGAGAAGGTTAACGGTGAGCCTCCGGAAGCTGTTAAGCAGAAAATTCTTTTTAAGAATCTCACCCCCATTCACCCGTATGAACAATTGAAGTTGGAACACAGTCCGACCGAATACGGGACCCGTATGATGGATCTAATAGCACCGATTGGTAAGGGACAACGCGGATTGATTGTCGCACCCCCTTATAGCGGCAAAACAACATTGCTGAAAAACATTGCCGCCGGTATTGAAGCGAATCATCCTGAAGTCTCTCTGATCTTTCTACTGATTGATGAACGTCCCGAGGAAGTTACGGATGTCGCACGCTCCGTCAAAGGAGAAGTCATCAGCTCTACCTTCGATGAACACCCAGAAAGACATGTCCAGGTGGCAGAGATGGCGATTGAAAAGGCAAAACGCTGGGCAGAGTACGGGAAAGACGTGGTTGTGCTATTAGATAGCATGACCCGATTGGCTCGCGCCCACAATGTTATGACCCCTCACAGCGGCAAAACACTCAGTGGCGGCTTAGATGCTATGGCATTCGTGAAACCACGTCAGTTCTGCGGCGCAGCCCGGAAATTTGAAGAAGGTGGGAGTTTGACGGTCATTGCATCCGTACTCGTCGACACGGAAAGCCGTCAAGACGAATACATCTATGAAGAATTTAAAGGCACTGCCAATATGGAAATTCACATGGAGCGTGCCTTGTTAGACCTCCGCATTTATCCACCGATTAACATTGAAAAATCGAAAACACGGCGTGAAGAACTTTTGTTAGCACCAGACATCCTTAACAAAGTCTGGGTGCTACGAAAATTCACAAGCCAAATGGATAACGCGGAATCACTTGAAATGCTGATTGAGCAATTTGGTAAAAATGCTACAAATGCCGAATTTCTCGAACGAATGGTAGACAATGCCACGTACAGCAATACATCCAGAACTAACGCTCGTTCAAAGCGGTAGGTGTGAATCCTTATACGCCTGCTTCTTAGGCTTCAGAAACGAGACCAGAATAATAAGAGGAACACGAACTGAATAGCAAATTCGCAATTCGGAAATCTGAAATCAAGGAAGGATATTATGAAACCTGAAATTCACCCTGAAATGGTAGAGTGTGTTATCACATGCGTTTGCGGCGCAACACATAATACGCTCGCTATCCAACCTCAAATGCGGGTAGATATTTGTGGAAAATGTCACCCATTCTATACCGGACAACAGGCGCGATTCATCGACACTGCTGGACGTGTTGAAAGTTTCCGCCGCCGTTATGGGTTGACCGAAACCGAAGAAGATAAGTAACCACACAATTCGATCCTTAACAAACCGGAATTTCAAGAAGAGGCTCCCCTGTCTTAACAGTCTGATGATATAGCTTATAAGAGAGAGGCGCGGGGAGCACCTTAATAGAGTCGAAATGTGGATAACCCGTACTTTAGTTAACGAGTTAACGGCTAACAGCAAGTGCTGACTTGCAAGTGGTGCCAAAATGTTTGAAAAACTTAAGGACATCGAAACGAAATATGCTGAAGTTGAAAAAGCACTTGGAGATCCAGCGCAAATTTCAAATCAGCAACGGTTAATGGAGCTATCCAAAAGCCACGCGGAACTTTCCCCAATCGTATCAACTTATCAGGAGTACCAGCAATTAGAATCCGCCCTTGAGGAGACGCTCCTCCTGATAGAATCAGAAACTGATGCAGAAATGGTTGGATTGGTACAGGAGGAATTGGACAGTCTCACTGCAAAAAAAGAGACTCTAACTGAAGAACTCAAGTTACTCCTCATCCCAAAAGATCCGAACGATGAAAAGAATGTTATCATCGAAATTCGGGCAGGCACGGGTGGTGAAGAAGCCAGTCTCTTTGCAGCCGAGTTGTTTCGGATGTATACCCGTTACGCGGAACGACAAAATTGGAAAGTTGAACTCCTCAGTGCAAATCCAACGGGATTAAAAGGCTTTAAAGAAGTTATTTTCTCCATTGAAGGGACAGGGGCATATAGCCACCTCAAATACGAAGGCGGTATACATCGTGTCCAGCGAATTCCTACGACAGAGACGAGCGGACGTATCCACACCTCTGCCGCAACCGTAGCCGTACTCCCCGAAGCGGAAGAACTTGATCTGGCAATCGATGAAGCGACTGAGCTACGAGTCGATACCTATCGCTCCTCAGGCCCCGGTGGCCAAAGCGTTAACACAACGGACTCCGCTATCCGGATCACACACCTACCCACAGGACTCGTTGTAACCTGCCAAGACGAAAAATCCCAGCATAAGAACCGTTCCAAGGCGATGAAAATTCTTCGCGCACGCCTTCAAGAGCAAAAACAGGCTGAGCTTAACAGCGAGAGAGCCGAAACACGACGGTCTATGGTGGGAAGTGGCGACAGAAGCGAGAAAATTCGCACTTACAACTTCCCACAATCTCGTGTAACGGATCACCGTATCCAATTTAGTTCCTATCAACTCGATGCCGTTGTAGATGGTGATCTAAAAGCGTTTATCGAGCAGTTAACAACCGCCGATCAAGCGGAAAAGTTGAAAGAGACTTAAAGCACGCCGACTAAGGAACACAGACTATGCATAATAAAATGTGGCGTGTGGTAGATTTACTCGATTGGACAACGCGGTATTTTGAACAGCACGGCATCCCAAATCCGAGGTTAGATGCAGAGATACTGCTCGCGCACTTACTCGAAAAAAGTCGCCTGCAACTCTATCTCCATTTTGAAATGCCTGTCTTCCAAGAACATCTCACACCCTATCGAGAACTGATAAAAAAACGCATTGAGCACACACCTGTCAGTTACTTAACGAACCGGAAAGAGTTCATGTCGTTAGACTTCTACGTAGATGAGCGGGTACTCATTCCGAGACCGGAGACAGAGCAGCTTGTTGAAACCATTCTCAGAGAAAAAACAGGGAATTCTCAACGTCTACTGGAACTCGGCACAGGGAGTGGCGTGATCGCCACGAGCCTTGCAGTGCACCAACCGGAATGGGAGATTATTGCAACAGACATTTCTGAATCCGCCCTTGCAGTTGCCCAGAAAAACGCCGAAACCCATGCCCACACGGCACAAATCAAATTTCTGCCCGGTGATCTATTTGAACCCATAAAAGCGATAAACCCGGCCGGAAACATTCGATTTGATTGGATAGTCTGCAATCCGCCGTACGTCAAAAAGACAGAGTGGGATACACTGAGTCCGGATGTCCGCGACTACGAGCCAGAGATTGCCCTCTTTGGCGGTGACGACGGCCTCGCCGTGATCCGTCGATTAATTGTTGAAGCTCCTGAATACCTCGCACCGAATGGAAAACTCATCCTTGAAATCGGTGAGACACAAGCGGATACCGTTCGATCCCTTATAGACACCGAACCCGCCTACTGCACATACAAACTACTCAAGGATTACGCGGAGAAAGAACGAATCGTCCTTGCGAGTGTCCGCTAACCGCGGACAGAGATTTTGTGACGTAGGTAAGGATTCTGCTATAGTGCGTGCACTCTAAAGGATCACAGTATTTACGTTTGTGCCGCCTGTGAACCCAGGGCCATTTAGTTTTCGGAATTTCTTGTAATATTTTTCACATCTGTTAATATT
>VYCT01000329.1 GCA_009843785.1 Candidatus Poribacteria bacterium
CTATATATCAACTTTATATGTATAAATTCTAACACAAATCTGACCAATTGTCAAGATTACCTGTTGTCAGATTTGAAATAATTTTAAAAGTATTGTAAAATATTAACGCTATACTTTATACGCGAAGAAAAGTATTCCGTCTGTAACATAAAAATTCCAATGACCTCTCTAACGTTCGCTCAACGAGGAACTTTATGAAGAACAAATTATCTCGACGGCAGTTTCTACGTACCGGCGCGCTCGCGACCACAGCTGCAGCAGTCAGCCTCGGGTTTTTAGGGTGTAGCCGTACCCTGATTCAAAAAGTACCGGGCTTTAGACCTGAACCTGAACCACCATTCCAATTCGTGCCGAGTGCGAACCGTCTCCTGGACCTCCCTGAAGGCTTTACCGCCCACGCTTTTTCGAGAACAGGCGAACAGATGGACGATGGACTTTGGGTGCCAGGCGGACACGACGGCATGGCGGCTTTCCCTGGTCCCAATGGTAAAACGATCCTCGTCCGAAACCACGAATTGGTCGCTACAGCCAAAACCGTCGGCCCCTTTGGATGGAACAACGAAAAAATTGAACGCGCAGCCATTGACAAATTCTATGACGCTGGATCCGGCGAACTCCCGTGCCTCGGCGGGACGACGACACTCGTTTATGATACGCGCACGAAGACGCTGGAGAAACACTTCCTAAGTCTAACAGGGACGATCCGGAATTGTGCCGGTGGGCTAACCCCTTGGAATACGTGGATAACCTGTGAAGAGACTATGCAGAAATCTGAAAAAGAAAATACCTATGAAGCAGACCACGGCTATAATTTTGAGGTGCCTGCCTCCGCCGACATAGGATTAGCCGACGCGATCCCCTTGAAAGCGATGGGACGTTTCAATCATGAGGCTGTCGCTGTTGACCCCAAGACTGGCATCGTCTATGAAACCGAAGACAGGGGCGATAGTTTAATTTATCGGTTTATTCCTGAGAAACCGGGCGAACTCGTTGCAGGCGGTAAGCTGCAAGCACTGAAAATCCGGGACCTCAAGAGTGCCGATACCCAAAACTGGCGCAGTCGAAACCAAAAGATCTTCTGGTGGACATATAATCCGATACCCGTCGGAGAAACACTTGCCGTTGAATGGGTAGATATTGAGAACGTGGAATCACCCTTGGATGATCTCCGTAAACAGGGGGCTGAAGGTAAAGATGCAGCGAAATTCGCACGCGGTGAAGGGATATGGTACGGCGACAATCACGAGAACGGAGAGTTTTATATTGCCTGCACGAATGGCGGTATCGCATACAAAGGGCAAATCTGGAGATATATACCAAGTCCTTACGAAGGCACAAGCCGTGAAGCACAAGAACCCGGTACCATTGAACTCTTTATTGAGCCAAACGACAGCAATCTCATGGAGAATGCTGATAATTTGACGGTCACACCGTGGGGCGATCTCATTATCTGTGAAGATGGTCCCAACGAAGAGTTCCTTATCGGCGTAACCCCCGAAGGGAACCTCTACCGGTTCGCGCGGAACGCCGGTAATCTATCCGAACTCGCAGGCGCGACGTTCTCACCGGATGGTACGACGCTCTTTGTGAACATCCAGAGCCCCGGAATTACATTGGCGATCACCGGCCCCTGGCACCAGATTCGGCAGCGTTCTGAGACACTATGGCAGAAACCTAATAATCAAGTTTCCGCTGCTTAAAACCTTCCAAATACAAGTGAAACCCAACACCTTCTCACACCGACAGCGTTTGAGGTGTTGGGTTTCGTTATACTTTTGACAAAATATTTACACACCCCTTGATTTCCTTTAGCAAACATGGTATTATGTGAACAAACCTTCACGTTTATATCTTGACGCGCTTAAGGGTAGATGCTTTGATGACAGCAATAAAAACAGACCTTTATCTCGGGGACTGCTTAGAGGTCCTCTCCAACTTTGATGACGATTCATTCGACCTAATCATGACTTCTCCACCGTATGCGGACTGCCGCTCTAAAACGTATGGCGGAACGAGCCCGGATGAATACGTCAACTGGTTCCTGCCTCGCGCTGAACAATTTTTAAGGGTCCTCAAGCCGTCAGGGACATTCATCCTAAACATCAAAGAAAAAGCAGTTAATGGAGAACGGCATACTTATGTCATTGAGTTAATACTTGAAATGAAAAAGCAGGGATGGTTGTGGACAGAGGAGTTTGTCTGGCACAAGAAAAACTCCTATCCGGGCAAGTGGCCAAACCGATTCAGAGATGCATGGGAGAGATGTCTACAGTTTAATAAAACAAGAAAGTTCAATATGTACCAAGAGGCGGTTATGGTGCCGATGGGAGATTGGGCGGAGAAGAGGTTAAAAAAACTTAGTAAGACAGATCAGAGTCGGGATACCTCGAAAGTTGGAAGCGGGTTTGGTAAGAACGTCTCTAATTGGTTGGATCGAAAAATGGCGTATCCGACAAATGTTTTGCACTTAGCAACAGAAACGGGAAACCGAAAACATAGTGCTGTTTTTCCTAAGTCGCTGCCTGAGTGGTTTATCAAGCTGTTTACCAAAGAAAAGGACTGGGTGCTTGATCCGTTTGCGGGTTCCGGTACGACATGTCAGGTTGCTCAAAAGTTGTTAAGAAATTCCGCTGGTATCGAAATTTTGCCCCAGTATTACCAATTGGCAAAAGAGAATATTAAGCAAACACGATATCTTAAAAACCAATTTCAGACACAATCCAGTACATCTCAACCTACATCTCATTAGTTCAATCTTCGTCATAGGTACCCACACGCTAAAGCGTGGGGCTTGTGCTTCCTCGCAACTGCGGTTTTCTCTGAGAGTCCACCGTCTTACTGTCGCTCCACTTTAGGCAGCCAAGCCTGCCCGTTTGATGTTGATCGCAGCGTTGATGTCTCTATCGTGGTGTGAACCACATTCGGGGCATGTCCACTGCCTGTCTGAAAGAGTGAGTTCTTTGTTGTGATAGCCACAATCACTGCACGGTTTTGTCGTCGCAGTCCACATATTGATTTTATGAAACGTTTTACCGTGTTTGGCACATTTCTGTTCGATGATCTGAAGAAGTTGATAGAATGCATTATCAGAGACTTTGCGTCCCCATAAGCGTTTCATGCCATCAAGGTTCAGTGTCTCAAAAATCAATATATCAAACGCTGTGCAAAGTTCGGTAGAGAGTTTCCACTGCCAATCCCGACGTTGTCGTGATATTTTGCGATAGAGTCTTGCCAATGCACGTTGCATTCGATAATAGTTATTAGAACCTTTGACTTTGCGACTTAGCGATCTATGTAAAGCACGCAACTTGTTTAGTGATTGTTTCAGAAAATGCGGTGATTGGATTTTGCGTCCTGTATCGCTTGTAAGTAATGTTTTGTTTCCATAATCAAACCCTGCACTTTCACCCGTCATAGGTTTGGGTTTGGAATCGTCAACATTATCGCACGAAAAGCATATCCAATAATCACCACACTTGTCTCGTTTGAGTGTGATCGTCTTGATAATGCCTTGAATTTCACGGTGTTTATGTATAGAGAACCATGTATCTATACAGTTGATTTTGATACGATTGTCTTCAAGCGTGTACCCGGCTTGTGTAAATGTTAGAGAGTTATATTTATGTCGTGGCTTCATCTTAGGGAAACCCACTTTACGCGTGGTTTTACCCGCTTTACGGTCTTTGATATTATCAAAAAAGGCATCTCGCGACTTGCCGTAACGCAATACAACGTCTTGAACAACCTGACTCGGTA
>VYCT01000060.1 GCA_009843785.1 Candidatus Poribacteria bacterium
CATAAACAATAACATAAATCTCATAAAATGTAAACTTATTTTCATAATCTACTATGCTAACCGAAAAATGACGATTCAGGAGGAAAGCTATGAAAGTTCTGCTTTTTATAACCCTTGCTATCGGTCTGGTAATGCCTAACACACTTTGGGCGAAAAACATGGCACTCGAATTGGATGGCGAAACGGCGATTGAAGTCCCAAACAGTGACAGTTTGAATCCCAAAAAAGCGATAACGATAGAGGCGTGGATGAACATGAGTAAGCCTGTTGGTGAATGCCTCGCAAAGGATTGGGGCGGTCAAAGGGATTACATCTTTCCAGAGATTATCCAAAATGGAAATGGATTACGGTTTGTCCTCTGGCCCGGTACAAAAATCCTTGATGTTCCTGGATTGAAACCGAATGAATGGCAGCATGTCGCAGGTGTCTGGGACGGTAAAGAGATGCGGACATATATTGATGGCGAGGAGAAGGGTGCCCTACCCTTTGATGCAAAGGAATTAGCGGCAACCGATGCTTCGCTCTATATCGGTGTCGGTGATAGTCAAAATTGGTTCTGTACAGGAGCCATTGATGAAATCCGTATCTGGGAAGTCGCTCGGACCGAAGATGAGATTAATGAATTCATGACGAAGGTCCTCAACGGCGATGAAAAGGGACTGAACGCACACTATACTTTCGATGAAGGCGATGCTAAGGATAATACCAAGAACGGAAACGATGGTAAGGGCGGATTTGGGAAACCGAATTATATTGATGTTACCAAAGACCTGGACCTCCAGCCGCTTTCTGTTGACCCGAAAGGTAAGTTGGCAACAACGTGGGCGTGGGTGAAACAGACCCGATAATTGGTTTCGGAATATATTGCAAGTCCCCTGATAAGGGGATTTAGGGGGTTTCTTGGTTGCATCAGTTTTCGGATGAGATTCTTTCCTTCTATAGACAGACCCAAGAGTCGCAAAGACTTACGAATGATGTCAGAGGACAGATAGAATTTGCGCGCACCCAAGAGATTATCACACGCTATCTACCCGATCCACCTGCAGTCGTTTTGGACATCGGTGGCGGTTCGGGACCCTATGCTTGTTGGTTAGCAAAGTCAGGCTATGAAGTCCATCTTGTGGATCCTGTGGATTTGCATGTTGAGCAGGCGAAGGAAGCCTCCAATCAACAACCGGAACACCCCATTGCCAGCATATCGCTTGGTGACGCGCGGGCACTGCGTTTTTCCGCTATGTTTGCAGACGCTGTTCTTTTATTGGGACCGCTCTATCATCTCATTGATAAAAGTGAACGACTGCTGGCACTGAGAGAAGCGTCCCGTGTCTTACAAAACGGTGGTGTCATGGTTGCCGCTGGCATTTCACGTTTCGCTTCTCTATTGGATTTTTTCTGCAAGGACCGATTGGGCAACTCGGTTTCCAGAGATATTGTTCAACACGACCTCGAAACAGGCTACCATCGCAACCCAACTGAGAATTTAGAATTTTTTACGGATGCATATCTTCACCGTCCAGACGAACTCAGATCTGAAGTGGTTGAAGCCGGTTTCCAGCATCAGGCGACGCTTGCTGTGCAAGGGCCGACATGGCTTTTTAAGTCAGTTGAAAGGTATTGGATGGATCCTGACCAACGCGCCGTTGTTTTGGATTTCATTCGGAAGGTCGAAGCAGAGCCGTCGATACTCGGCATGAGTTCGCATATGCTTGCGATAGGGACAAAATAGAAGGAGATCGATAATGTCTGAAGGTCAGGCGGTTCGCAAAGTGAAAACACCCACCACAGTCGAATCGCTACAAACGGATTTCAGAGCACTCGGTATTGAAAAGGGGATGGTTTTACTTGTCCACTCGTCCTTGAGCGCGATGGGATGGGTCTGTGGCGGTGCCGTTGCTGTCATTATCGCGCTTCAGCAGGTCTTGGAGGAAACTGGCACGTTGGTGATGCCCGCCCATTCAACTGACCTCAGCGACCCAAGCCAATGGAAAAATCCGCCTGTCCCTGAATCGTGGTGGGAAACGATACGCGAGACAATGCCTGCTTACGACCCTGATTTAACGCCTACCCGCTCAATGGGCAAAATTGCTGAAACCTTCCGAAAACAGAAAGACATTTTCCGCAGCGCGCATCCACAAAGTTCCTTTTGCGCACGCGGTCCACAAGCATCCTATATTGTAAAAAATCACGCTTTGGCTTATGGTATGGGAGAACACTCACCGCTTGCCAGAATCTATGATTTACAAGGTTATGTGCTGCTTCTCGGTGTCGATCATTCGAGCAACACGTCTATACACCTCGCAGAGTACCGAGCGGGTTTTCCGAGCAAACGCGTCGTCCAAGAAGGTGCCCCAATCTCACAGACAGGGTCAAGGTCATGGACCACCTTTGAAGATATTGATGTAGACGATTCAGATTTCGATCGCCTCGGCGAAGATTTTTTGCGTTCCGACGCGGGCAAGGTAGTAGAGCGCGGCAAGGTCGGCATCGCGGATTGCCAACTCATGCCACAACGTACTGTTGTAGATTTCGCAGTTGATTGGTTTGAGAAAAATAGAGGGAGATAAATTGGAAAGCATAAGTTTGACAGACTGCTAATCGCCGATAGCCGTTTTAAAAATTGAATTTCTCATTTTGTATATGTTATACTATAAATATCCAAGGTTGCCACGTAAAAGAAGGAACGGATATCATGTTAAGACGTTTTAACGAATGGCGTGCTGAACATGCACAAAGCCTTGAAAAAGCCAAAGAACAAGGTATTGAACAAGGTGTTGAGCAGGGGCGTGCAGAAGTATATGAAGCTATCGCCACCTGGAATAAACGCCGACTCGCAGCCGAGGCGAAAGGTATCCCTTTCAATGAACCGCCTCCGTCACAGAACGGACACCAGCACGGATAGACCCAAGGAGAAGTCAGATGGAAGCCTTAAAAGAACTTCGCGTATCCAACGATGCGATGAATGATCCGGAAGAATTGCGTCACCGGATCTCAGAAGAAGGGTATCTCTTCTTCAAGCAGCTGCAAGATCCTGACAAACTCTGGGCATTGCGGCGAGAGATGCTAACGACAATGCAGGAAGGCGGTTGGCTCATCGCGGGGACCGACCCGATGGACGGTATCGCTGATATTTCCACGCAGTGTACCGAGGGCGATTCCGAATACACAGATGTATACCACGAAGTGTATAAGTTACAAGCGTTCCACCATTCTGGACACTGGTCCGAAGTCGTTGATATGGTGGAGAAAATTATCGGTAGAGAGGTACTGCCCCATCCGCAAAAGATTGCGCGCCTCTGGTTTCCGAAGTACACCGCACATACAACACCGATACACCAAGACTTCGTCCATTTCCAAGGCAATTTTCAGACCTACACCTGTTGGGCACCGGTCGGGGATTGCCCGATAGAGTTGGGCGGTTTAGCGGTTCTACCGGGTTCACATAAGGTCAATGCGGTCATGGAGCATCACTTTTCACTGGGTGCTGGGAGTCTGTGTGTTAATGAGGACGAGTTGTCCGGTGAATGGCGTTCCACGAACTATGAAGTTGGCGATACGCTCATCTTCCCCGCTTTGACTATCCACAAGGCATTACCGAATTTGACCGAAGACCGGCTCCGCGTGTCGCTCGACAACCGCTATCAGGCTGTTGATGACCCCATCGCTGAGCACATGCTCGAACCGCACCTGAACATCTTCAACTCGCTCCAATGGGAAGATGTCTACCGAAATTGGGAGTCCGATGATCTGAAGTATTATTGGAAGGATCACGACTTGACGGTTCTGCCGAGAGATTTCAGCTACGGGAACAAAGGGTTTGAGGAAGCGTTGGAGTTAGCAAGAGACGGAGACGAACGCGCTATCATACACTTAAACCGTGCTATCAAGCGTGACGCAACAACCGAATTGGCACAGCGAGCCGCAGCAGTTCTGCAAGAAATCAATGCCGGAGCGGCACAGTAATGAGTTTTCACTACAAAGACATCGTTCCATGGGGTAGATCGTTTGACGAATACCTTGATATGTTTGATCTCTCTGAGAAAGACTTGGCGCGCGATATTATTGATGTCGGCGGCGGTCCCGCGTCGTTCAATGCCGGAATGCATCAGCGCGGCACGCCGATAATCTCCGTGGATCCGATTTACCGGTATTCTGAAGCGGAATTGCGTCAACGGATTCAGGAAACCTACAAAGATATTATCACGCAAGCTTTCGGAAACCGAGATAAATTCGTCTGGACAAGATTCTCATCTGTTGGTGAATTAGTGGCATTCAGAAGACAGACGATGGAGGTGTTCTGCCAAGATTTCGAGACAGGCAGGCAACAAGGACGGTATGTAGTCGCAGCACTCCCAAATTTACCCTTTCCTGACCGACACTTTGACCTCGTGCTCTCCGCACATTTCCTCTTTTTCTACTCAGCAAATAGGGATCTGATGTTTCATCTTGATGCTGTCCGAGAGTTACTTCGCATCGGGACTGAGGTGCGAATTTTTCCGATCGTCGATGTGAATAATAGCCTTTCCCCCTTTGTCCTACCCGTTATTCGCGAACTTAAAAAAGATGGGATTGATAGCACATTTGAAACCGTGCCGTATCATCTCCAGAAAACTGGCAATCAGATGCTGCGATTATGGAGGTCAGCACTTACGCCACTTCGTTTGCTGGGAAGGTTTGAAACCTCGCCAGCGGCGTGTGTTAGTAGCGACTCCTAAGAAAATTGCGTAAACCCTAATTATGCTAATTACCCAAATCAAGAATTACCACTTCTGTGTTGGTGTTTCGGAGAGGTCTTTGACGAACTCATAAGTCCAATCTACAGTCCGATAACCGCAGTTGCTGTAAAAGAGAAAGGCGCGGTGGTTATCCCAGGCCGTACTAATCGCTGCGTGTCGGTATCCGACTTTGTGCATCTCTTGAAGCTCATATTGGAGTAGGTAGCGTCCCAGACCCTGCCCCTGAAATTCATCTTCGATTCCGAGCCAAGTTGTGTGAAGCCAATTTTGTGCATCAGGATGACTTGAAAACTCACCACCAGAGACAGACCAACACTCGCCGACCTCTTCATCATCTTGAAACGCTCTAACGGTGCAGTTCGGGAGTTGGCCGCGCCCCTGTTTCCAGTCTACAGAAAGCGTTACAGGTAAACTTGAAGGGACTGGTGTAACGGTGTAGTTTTCCCAATTCAGAAAGACTTCGCCTTCAGAACGGTGGTACCCATTATATCCGAGCAGTCCTTGAACTTGATCGAGTGCATCCGACAAGTAGGCGTGTTCAAAATGATAGAACCGATATCGACAGTCCTGTGAGAAAGCGAAAATTTTGGAAACGCTAAACGCTTTCAGATAGGTTTCTGCCTCTTCAAGCACAGTTTGTCCAGTGTGCCGCGCCCCCCGATCATAACCCATAAACCGGATAACGCCTATGTCTTCTTCTCTATTATCCCCGATCTGACCGATGCCGACATGGATAAACGCTTGCACTGCACCGTTCACCATGGCAACAAAGGCAGTTTCGGAGTCGAGTCCGCCCTCCTTTTTATCGGCTTTACCGGTCGTAACCCCGCGTATTGCAGTAGCGAATTCATCCTCATTTACTGGGTAACAATGCGGTACATCAGCAGTCAGACGGTTATAAAGTTGCGTTACCGATGTTTGCAGATCGGGTGTATATTGAACTATTTCCATCTATTCCTCTATTCTCTGTTACGGAACTTCCCACAGTAGAATTGTGCCATCATCGCTGCTGCTGGCAAGTGTGCGACCATCTGGGGAGAATACAACTGACTTAATAGGCAGCATGTGTCCTTCAAGTATTTGTTTATTTACTTCCATCTTTGTATCCCACAACCGAACCGCTCCATCTTCGCCGCCAATAGCAAGGAGATCACCGTTTGGGGAGTATGCTACGAGAAGCCTCATAAGATCTATATTCTGTCCCAATATCGTTTGATGTTGTCTTGTCTCTATATCCCACAAGTGGACTCCCGAACCTCCACTTGCGAGCGTCTTTCCATCCGGAGCGTACGCTATCGAGAAAACAGGACCTGTGTGCCCTGAAAAGGTCGATTTGTATTCTCCAGTCACTGTATGCCAGAATCGGATTGTTCCATCACTGCTCCCACTTGCGAGCGTCTGTCCATCTGGTGAATAGGCTACAGAGTAAACAGATTCCTCGTGCCCGAGAAGCGTCTGAATTTTTTTCCCTGTGTTAACATGCCACAGGCGAATCGTTCCATCATTACTTCCACTTGCCAGTGTCTGCCCTTCTGGTGAAAACGTTACGGAACGGATATCACCGGTATGTCCTTCAAGTGTCAGTTTGTGTTCGCCGGTGTCTGTATTCCACAATTGGATCATGCCGTCCCAACTGCCACTCGCGACGGTCCGATTGTCTGATGAATATGCCACAGCATTTATACCGCTTTTATGTCCTGAAAGGGTCAGCGTGTGTTGTTTGGCATCTACATCCCACAACCAAACAGTGTCGGAACACCCGCTTGCGAGCGTTTTGCCGTCGGGGGAGAAGGCTAAGGAAAATACCAATTCCGTGTACCCGGAAATCGTGGCTTTATGTTCCCCTGTGTTGACATCCCACGAACGAATCGTTAGGTCCCAACTCCCACTTACAAGCGTTTTGCCATCTGCAGAAAACACAACCGAATAGACTGGATCTGTATGTCCAGAGAACGTCTGTTTGTGTTGTCCGGTGCGGGCATCCCACAACTGGACTGTCTCGTCACCGCCACTTGCGAGTATGTGTCCATCCGGGGAGAATGCTACAGCGTTTACCTTTTTGGCATGGGCAGGGAAAGTGAGTATGTATTGTCCGGTTTTAGTGTCCCACAGCCGAATCCTCAAATTATCACTCACCGCCAGCGTTTTACCGTCGGCGGAGAATGCGATGGAACTCCCCGTATTCATACCACCTAAAAGGCTATCTTTATGTTCGCCAGTGTCAACATTCCACAAACGAATCGTTTGGTCCGAACTTGCGCTTGCGAGCGTTTTCCCATCTCGAGAAAACGCAATAGAACGGACCGCGCCTGTGTGCCCGGAAAGGGTTCGTTTGAGTTGTCCATTGGCTGCGTCCCACAATAGAACTGTTTCGTCATCACTGCCACTTGCGAGTGTATTCCCATCCGGCGAAAACGCTAAAGAATGTACATCTTCTGTATGCCCAGAAAGGACGCTTTTCTGTTTTCCTGTCTTGCTATTCCAGAGTCGAATGGTGTAGTCTTCTCTATACCCGCCGCCTCCACCGCTTGCGAGGGTAACACCATCGGGCGAAAATGCGACAGAACGCGTAAGGCTTGTATGTCCTCTGAGCAGGGCGACTTCGGTACCCGCATGTGTATCATAGAGCCAAATTCCGACGCTACTTGCCAGTGCGAGTGTTTTACCATCTGGCGAATATGCGAGGTCCTCTATGAAACCTTTACCAAAGCGCGCTTTGGCACCTTCAGGTAAACCCAGTTGGGTATAGTCTTCGGCAAAGGCATTCGGCGGAAACGATACAAAAAGGAAGGATAAGGTAATGATGAATATCGTTTTCATCTGCCCACCTCCGAGTTATTCACTTTATTGGGATAAAATCAGATTAACCTACCCTACTTTTCCAAACGATAGGCGCGCTTACAAAGCACGCCTATTGAGTGGAATCAACTGCCAAAAAACAGACAAGCATTCATCGTTTCTGGACTTGGAAACTCGCGTCTAACGCCTTCGCAACCCGGACTTGTGACTCCTCAAGGTGTGCCAAACTGTAGTCATCAAGTCTCCCTTGCGCATTCTGAAGCACGCCTTGTATCCGACTGTTGATCTGTCCGAGATAGTGACGTGCGAGTGACCTCGCGTCTTCAGGCGTTCCGCTATCCGCGTCTAACACCAGTTTGATGAGATGCTTTAGGTGTTCGCGTTGCAGCGCGCGGCGGAAACTGGAGATGAATGCGTCCGAATTCGACCACTGCTTTTCTCCGACATTCCGATCAAGTTCTGTCCAGACTGCATCCGTAATGCCTGAGAAAAGTTCTGGCAGTGTAAACGCATCTTCACCCTCTGGAAACTTCAGTTCTGTGTCCTGAATGCGCGCGAGGACGTTCGGGTAGAGCAAGCGTCCCAAGATACGGGTCTGATTGTTTAAAATCGCATTATGCACTGGGTAATCCAACCGTGTAGAACTCCCGCTGCTGGATCCCCAATCGCTCCAACGCGTAACGGCGAGACTGTTGAGCAGGTCTGATGGGAAATCGAAGGCTTTATCCGAGAGCGCATGTTCTTTGAGAAACTCAAGTGCCTCGCGCTGTTTCGCCGCTGGAACAGGCACGAAGGGTAAACGACCATTCTCATCGCCGCGGTGATCGCGGTGGTGGTATTGCCCACCGATATAGCGACTTGCGAGGTACATGGAATAACCGTATTCACCCAGCAATGACCCGAAGGCACGCCGGACACGCTGATACCCCATTCCGTCTTTTGTAACCTTGTCAGCAATCTTATCCCAGAGTTCGATGACAATCTCGCGTCGTTGTTTCGCAAAGTCGAGCGGATCCGAACCGAGGTCCCACCGATTGACCAGCGGATCCAAATCCCTATATTGATATGAGGAGGCATCGCCATCTGTGCCGTAGGTCAGTCCTGGGGTTGCGACACGGGAAGCGATTTCGCCTAACGCCTTTAATTCACCTTCAGGATTGCCAGCATTGATCGGTTTATAGGCATACTCGACGACCCAATAATCCCAGGGACCAATGGTTGTTGTGTAGTAATCCCCCTGCTTTTCGCCTTCGGGTGCGATATTCACAGCGTCGTATTCCATAACGGAGCCGAGGAGTGCTTCATCGCTTTTCTTGTTCAGGTCATCCAGCGAATGGATCGTACTCGCTTTAAAGTTATGCCGCAATCCCAGCGTATGTCCGACTTCGTGCATCGTCAGCGATTTAAGTGCCTGGCCGATAAACTCTTCCGGCAACTCACCGTCCTCACCGAGGACACCCCGCGCCTGTAGTACGCTCGC
The DNA here is from genome assembly GCA_009843785.1 of Candidatus Poribacteria bacterium. Lineage (GTDB taxonomy): Bacteria > Poribacteria > WGA-4E > WGA-4E > WGA-3G > WGA-3G. The sequence continues at coordinate 9,013 of VYCT01000060.1, forward strand.
CATGAATCCCATTTGGCGTGCCAGTCCGTCTGCCATCTGACAATGGAATCGTGAAGAGTGATCTATCGGGTGGTCGCGTTCATGGTCAAGTTCATCGAAGTACGTCGTATACTCCCGCTGCCAAGATCTGATGAACCCGTCGCTGATAAGGATATCCGCGTCCAATATCTGACCTGTCAACGGGTTCACACGAGACGGACCAATAGCAAAGCCAGCATCAACGACCCAGCGGATCGTGTTATAGCGGGCATCTTCCGGGTCCCAATCCTCATAATCTTGCTGAATCCGTGCTTCAATCGCGTCAACAAAACCTGCCTTTTCAAACGCCTTGTTCCATTCGAGAATCCCTTGGCGAATGTAAGGGCGGAAACGATGTGGCACCGTTTTTTCGATATAGAAGATAATCGGATCCATCGGGGGCGATAGTTTCGCTTTTTTATCTGCTTTTTCCAGATGCCACCGGTTGACGTAACGGATATAAGGGGCATCGCTGGTTTGGAGCGAATAATCTTTGACCGTTGTCATGAAATGCCCCATACGATCGTCAGCGAGCCGCGGACGATAGCTGTTCGATGGCAGTTCGGAAAGGCTGTAGTGCAGGGTCAATTGGATACCACGACTGTCTGGAACGGTTGTCATTGAGCCGCTTGCCGCGTAAACCGCTTGAACCCGCAGCTCAACGTTCTTTGGGAAGCCCTTGATTGTTCCCCAAGTGCTACGCGTTTTATCGAATCGGGCCCCTCCGCCGATCCGACCTGCCATGGGCGGTAGATCAGACATAAAGACAGGCGAGATATTCACCAATAGACTCCGCCGTTGGGGATGTATGCTTTCGATTTTAAGAGAGAATAGCACAGAATCGCTGTAACTGTAGTCCACCGCTTGTGCGGTCGGTGTCCCTTTATCAGCACGGAAGCGCACATTTTTTCGCACGAGATGCACACGGTCGCCAACGCGCCGCCAAACGAGCAACCACTCATCCATCGTCATCCCGGAGATGAGGTATCCTCTCCCCAGCCCCCGTGAAAGGCTAATCATGCATAGAAAAGGCTTGTCCAATTGTGAAGGCTGAATCTCACAATAGAGGTTCTCTTTCTTCTCGTATAGTTTGAAAAAGCCTTGGTAGCTTTTACTGTCTTCAGTAACTTTGGAAAAATCTTCAAATTCTTTTTTCTTTTGTGCAGCTGCTGCTGCCTGTGTCTCGGGTTTTGCTGCTTCCTGAGCAGATACCGACAGGCAATAACCGCTTATTAAGGTTAAACATATCCAAAAAGTCAATAGATTTCGCATTGTCTCTTCTCCTTATTTCATTGAGTCGTCTTTTTCGGTTTGGAGACGTTCAAGGGTTGCCAACGCCTTTGCCAATTCATCCTCGGCGCGTTGCCGTGCAAGGGTTTCCTGTTCTGCGCGTTCTTCAGCTTGTTCTGCGCGTTCTTCAGCTTGTTCTGCGCGTTCTTCAGGAGGTGCTAACCATTGCTCTGTCGTGGGATCATACACGCCTAAAGTGCCATCGTGCTCACCGAGTTCTAAGTTTAACACCGATGACGGCAGACGCTCATTCACAAATGCTATTTCTTCATACGTACCATCAACCAGACGAAAACCTATGAAATGCGGCTGTATTTGATGGAGCGGGTCGTAGATGTAATACTCTTTCACTTTCAGAACAGACTCGTACAAATCTTTCTTCCCCGTTAGGTCATATCGAAATGTGCTCGGACTGGCAAGTTCTATCACAAAATCGGGGGTATGAGATTCTTCCCACGTTAGATACGTACCGCGCTGCTTTTTCGACACCCCCCGAACAACAAAAACATCCGGGGCAACCGATTTTGTATTATCTCCCATTTTGTAGTAGATTAACAGATCACCGGAAACATAAACATCATCATGTTCCCGAAAATGGTGCTCAATTATCTGTATAAGTGCCATCAGTAGTTTGCGATGCCAGTCCGTTTCTGCCATAGGTTTCCCGTCCGAAGAAGGATAGAAGTTTGTTGGCGCAGATATGATTTTTTGCTGCATAGTTCTACCTGTTATCCTTTCACTGAATATTACCGAATAAATCGGTATTTTTCAGTGCAGTTCCTGTTTCCGTTTACTGCCTGTCCCCCCTACACCCGATAGATGTAAGTAGACTACAGACTCCGCAGGCGTTTTACATCTCGGTCCCACCGACCGCGATGCCTCTTAAGTTGAGAGCGGCATTAACGTCGCGATCCTCGGTATATCCGCACGAATCGCAATGATACGTTCTGTCCGCTAACGTTAAATCTTCTTTTTTATGTCCGCAGTTGCTGCACGTTTTACTGGACGCAAAAAACTGCGGGGCTTCCACGATTTCTATACCTATCGCATCGGCTTTCGACTTCAGCATTGCAAGGAAACCACCTAACGCTGAATCACTTAACGCTTTCGCTATTTTGCGATTCTTCAGCATATTGGTAACCTTAAGTGTCTCGATGCCAGCCTTACTTGCACGCTTGAGGATTGCTGTAGTTGCTTGATGGTGTGCGTCCTCTCGAATGCATCTAATGCGATAATGGATTTTCTCTACTTTTAGCTTCTGTTTATAGGAGTTGTTTGACGGGTATTGCATGCGACTTAACTTCCGCTGTTCACGGGCGAGTTTCCGCTCGTAACGCTTAAGGGGGCGTGGGTTATCAAACTTTCTGCCATCGTCGAGGGTCGCGAGTGTGTTGATTCCTACATCAATGCCGATGACGGGGGCAGTAGGGTCAACTACTTGCTGAGTGTCTTCCGTCTCAACTGTGACGCTGATAAACCAACGGTGCGCCGTTCTGCTAATGGTCACTCGGTTAACAACTTGTCCCTTAAATCGCACTGCCTCATGCATCTGAACCCAACCGATCTTCGGCAACTTAACACGTTTAGCATCAATTTGAATCTTCGCGGATTCCATTTGATACGACTGACGTGACCTGCGTTTCTTACGTTTCGGACGATTATTCTGTCCCTTGTTGTAGCGAGTTATCGCATCCTCAAGGTTCATAATCCGATACATCGCCGCACGCTGATCCAACTCCTCGCACCACTCAAACTCTTGGTACTTCCGCGCGTTAAATGTTTTGCGTAATTGCGACTTCGGAACACCCGCATTCCATGCAGACAAAGCAAAATTATACGCGACATCAGAATAACCGCACTGCATCGCAAACCAGCGACGCTGACGATCCGTAGGTCTTAACGCTATTTTATGACTACGCAACATTGTGGTATCCTCTGTGCTTGAAGTTATCCGTGCGTCATTGGAAGTGACTGGCAGAATGCTTCCAACATTCTGCCAGCACAGATTTTTGATAATAATGTCAAGTAAAATATACGCTTTTATTCGGTTTTATTCAGTGTTAGAAGTCCTTGCAACTAGCTCCTAAAAGGATTATTAAATTGCCTCAACTTTAGTCATTAAGGATAGCACACAAGTTGTGAAATGTCAACTTTCAATCTCTTTTTCACGACTTGCTACCTCCGTTTTATTGATAATGAACCCGACGACTGCCATCAAATGAGAACCGTGGCCAATCCCGTTCCCAGTTTTCAGAGTCGTATGGAATGTAGTGGCATGCCAGAGCGTGTCTGCGCGTCCCCGGTTTCAAAACCTGCGCACCCCCATGAATCAATTTTCCGCTGAACAGCACCACATCTCCAGGATTCACCCACACTTGGACCGCGTCCTTACCGTTTTCTCGGAAAACCTGTTTGACTGCGGGGAAATAGCGATTGTGCTGTTGCAGCTCGTACGTCTCTCCCGGTTGCAACGTCATAGGCACGTCGCTTTTTGTAATCAATCTACCTCTGTGTGAGCCGGGCTGCACTATCAGCGGTCCGTTGTTTTCATTGACATGAACCATCGCAATCCATGCCGACATACAGTCTGGTAAGTAATATTGATCTTGATGTAGTGGATGCTCGGATCCTTCATAAAAGTGCATCGTTTGAATGCCTTCGGGTTCGCCGCCAAAACAATCTGTAAGCGGCTTATGTAAGCGGGCATCGATAAGTAGATCCAAGACGCGCTGGTCGTAAAGATGCTGATTGAAGGTCCTTGCGCCGTATTTAGCCTGTTGGAAAAATCCATCCAGATGCTTGCGTCCAGCGTGAAGGTCTTCTATATGTTCAACGAAGCCTTCGCACTCTTCACCCGCGAAGACACTTTCGAGGACAAGATAGCCGTTTTCCTCGTAGAATGTTTTTTGTACAGGGGTCAAACCTGTTTGTTCAGGTACCATCTTTCCTCCTTAAGAAGTTGCGGACACTTTTTATGTGTCTCTCTTCATTTTACCACAATTATTTGGTGAGAATGTAGTTAAATTTCTAAATGTACTTGATAGTTTTTCTCAAAGTTGTTAGTGTTAATGTGAGTTCAACTTGTTACGGCACACGGCGTGTGCCTACTACTTTTAATCGAGTGGAAGGGCGATTTATGAAAACAGTACCAAAGATTGTCGCAATTGGTGGCGGAGAAATTAGAGAATTGGAAACCACTGCCATTGACAAACGCATCATTGAATTAACCGGGAAAACGCGACCGAAGGCACTCTTTATTCCAACTGCCAGCAGCGACGCACCCGGATACATCGAAACTTTCGAGAAAGTTTACGGTGAACATTTTGGATGTCAAACGCGCGCACTCACGCTGACTCAAAATCCACCAGCGTTTGAGGAGATGTCCTCACTGGTGTTGGATTCGGACCTCGTCTATGTGGGGGGTGGGAACACCTACAAGATGATGAAATTATGGCGACGTTTGGGATTAGATGCTGTGTTGGCGGAAGCTGCGTTCCGCGGCATTGTGCTATCGGGGCTCAGTGCAGGTGCGATCTGCTGGTTTAGATACGGGCATAGCGATTCTCGGTCTTTCTCCAGCAACCCGAAGTGGGACTATATCCGCGTCAGCGGACTCGGATTCATCAATGCAGTCTACTGTCCACATTATCACTTTGAGAAGCGAGAAACTTCCTTTTCGCAAATGATCGCAAAACGCGGTGGTATCGGCATCGCTTGTGATAATAACGCAGCGATTGAGATCGTCGGCGAGCACTACCGTATTCTCACCTCTGCTCCTGATGGAAAGGCATACAAACTCTTCAAACGTAGCGGAAACGCCGTTATTACTGAATTATCTCAAGACAATGCCTATACGCCTTTAACCGATCTTTTAAGGCGAGGATAACACTATAATTTTGTCTTTAATGCTCCCCAGACTGTTGGCAATTTTCCTTTAGGCGCAATGTCATAAGGTTCGGTGGATTCAAAGTTCTGGAGGACTTCACGTGCTGTGAGGGGACGATTGTAAAAACGGACTTCATCAATCATACCTATGAAGTGACCTGTTGATTTTCCAGGAAACTTTCTTGCACCAAGGGTTACTGGTGCTGTAAATGGCGAAAATGCTCTGTTCTGACCTCCAAATCCATGGTTGCTTGTAGAACCGGATACACCGTCTATATAGATAGTCCTTTTACCGTTTCCGCCGCCTGCATGGATCACATAGTCATTTGTATAAACAATGTGGTGCCATTCGCCATCAAAAATATTCACAGTTCCGCCGCTGCCAGCACCGCCACATCCCCTTGGTCCTCCAATACCAATGTAGTGACGAAGCATTCCCTCCACAATCTCAAATCTATGTCTGTTATTAACGCCATTGAGTTCTATTCCCCAATTAGGACATTCCACGCCACGCGTATTAATGAGCGTCATCCAATCCTTCTTGTTAGCAGTTTTGATCCATGCTTCAAACGAAGACGTGCCAAACTTTTTGCCAAAATCTCCAAGCGTGGTTAGGTTCACAAAATCACCAGCACCGTCAAATTCAAGCGCCTCTCCGACCTGACCCGGAACAACTTTAGGATTTCCAATGATTGTGCCGTTGTTGCCACCCCAAACATCTTTTACTGTGTCATTAACAATGTAAGCTTTATCAAAGGTCCAATAGCTGACAAGTCCATCTGTTACGATAGAGGCAGGTGCCGTATTTAGTGAGAAAATACCGATGATTATCGTAAGTGTTATAAGGTAGATTCTGCGTTTCATTGTGATTACTCCTTTTGAAATAGTATTAACATAATCCAAGTTACCACCCATAACTTTTATGGTGGATGCAAACCGATCTACACATTGGCATTGAATTCACGTTATTTACATTTAGCCATTTAGCAAATTCCGTGCCAATCTGAACAATACGATACTGGCGGAGTTTTCTACAAAACGCAGAGAAGGTACTGCACAAAATAGGGCATTCTTTAGACTTGACTGCCCGGAATAGGGCGTACTTAATGACTCAGGCTGCCTATAACCTTTTAGGTAGCAACTTGGGCTAAAATAATACTTTTCAATAAATGAACAGCACTGAACAAATTATGGAATTTTAGGCAGCAACTTGGGCTAAAATAAGACCATATTGCGCTGAAGTTGTCGAAAAGACATAGTAGATTAGATCAATTTTACCTTGATAGATTTCAATACGTATGCTATGGTATTAACACATTTTAGGAAGGAGGAGGACCTTTTCTCTTCGCGATGCAAGCCTCGTAAATCTTTGTCGAGGATGCGGAGAGTCTCGGTTTTATATGGTTTATGCAGGTTGCAGCAATGTTTGGTGATCAAAAAGGGGGCGTGGTTGAAAAACCGGATCCCCGCGCTGGTGGAGATATTGCCGTCGTCAAAATTCACGCCGTCCCGATGTGTACGGAATATAAAGGGTTCATACATGGTGGCACCGGCGAGCACTTCGGTCACGAAGCCGCTGGCGAGGTTGTGGAAGTCGCACAACCCGGCCGCGTCAAAGTAGGGGACCGCGTGGTTGTTCAACCACAGAACACTTGTGGTAAATGTCAGATGTGTGTCATTGGTGAGCACATCCACTGTATGGGAGGCAGTCGTCCAAGTATCCGGGATCTCGTTGGAGAAGATGTGGCTTCGGCAACTTATGCACAGTATATGCACAAAATGGAGGATATGTTATGCCCAATTCCAGAGGGTGTGAGTTATGAACACGCTGGAATGGCATGCTGTGGACTCGGACCGACCTTCGGCGCGATGGAGCAGATGCAAGTCAATTCATTGGATACCGTCATGGTTACCGGCCTAGGTCCCGTCGGGTTAGGCGGCATTATCAACGCCCATTATCGCGGCGCACGGGTCATCGGCGTAGAAAGCCATCCGTATCGTGCTGAACTCGCGAAAAAGTTGGGCGCAGAGGTTGTCTTGGACCCGAATGACGAAGATATTCTTGATCAAATTCGGGATTTAACGAACGGTGTCGGGATTGACAAGGCAGTGGACTGCTCTGGCGCGTCTGCAGCACATCGCTTAATGGTTGATGCAGCCCGCAGGAAAGGACAGGTCACTTTCGTCGGCGAAGGCGGCGAATTTCCGCTTGCGGCGAGTCGGGATATGATTCGGAAAGGCTTGGTCCTACGTGGGAATTGGCACTACAACCTGGGTGTCTATCCGAAATTAATGAAGGTAATTCAAGATTCACCTGAAACTTTGGACACATTTATCACACACACCTTCCCGATGCGTGATGTACAAAAAGCGTGGGAATTACAGGCGACCGGAGAGTGCGGTAAGGTCATCCTGCATCCGTGGGAGTAGTCGATGCTGAGACGGTCGCGTCTTGGAGGCGGCGGAGTTTCTGTTCAAGTACTACTTTGCGCCGCCTTCTCGTATTCCCCGCGTGTCATCTCAAAGTCTAACGTCTTTCCGTCATCCACTTCCCTTGCGACGGTGAAGCCGAGCGACTTCCACAGTGCTTTTGAGCGCGCATTACCAGCATCGACATCCACTGGACAGAACCGATCAATTCCCAATTTCTCAAACGCGTGTGCCATCAAACACCGCACGATCTCTTTTCCGTAACCTTGACCCCACAACGTTTTGTCCCAAATTCCGATGGGTGAGCGCATCACTTTTTCACCTGCAATCTTCGCCCGCTCTAAGTTCATCCATTGTAAGCATACCTCGCCGATGGTGCGACCGCTTGCCTTTTCCACAATGGCAAACAGAAATCCGTCTTTTGCCATCACCTGCCCCGCGCTTTTGAGATAATCGCTCGTCACAGGTTCGTCAGGCACGGCCCCTTCCATTGCATGTAGAAAATCAGGATCTCTGTAAAAAGGTACCGCAGTATCAAAATCGGCATCCTTAAATGGCCGAAGTTTCAAACGTTCGGTTTCCAAGTGAATATTATGCCCTGCAAAGTTATCTGGTTGTGTCATCTTTGAAACTCCTTCATTAAGTTTTTGAAATTGAGTGTCGTTTTGATACCTACGGTTGTAACCGATCTGAGCAAGAGTATCAAAGCCGTCTCTGTTTTAAAGCAAACTGCATCTACAAACCCTATAGACTCAATAAATATGTAAATTTGCTCAACACCGTCCAGTCATGCGCGTGGAAACCATCTGATGTGTCCCACGCTTGATCGTACACAAGGTAAAAATCGCTCCCCGGACGATAGATATAATTGAGCAAAAAATTCGCGCTGACCCGTTCCGCACTATCGTTCCACTGTGCATACAACTTGGTAAAGAAACGGGTGTTTAAGGCATAACTGATACGCGTCCCGACAACGTTTGTTGTAAATAGGTCGATTTCGGGCAAGTTAATCCAATTACGTTGGTATCGAGTTTCGATCGCGAGTTGATAGGTCATCCGCCACTGACTATCAAGGCTGACCCCCACACGGTTACCGTGAAAGTAATCCCCATACTCTGCACGACCAAATACGGCAAACGGGCGACTACTCTCAGTGAAACCACGTAGCGAAACCTGGTTCATCTCATAATCACCGGCAGGTATCTCGCCATCACCGACACTAAACGACTCATCAACGCGGTCAAAAGACCGTTGGACATTAAGACTAAATCCGTCGTCGGACTCCAAAAGCATATTTCCGCCAATCCTTGCCTCCCAACCGATGGGGTTGTTATCATGGTCCAATAGATAACCACCGGCGAAACCTGTTCCGACATCCCGTACACCGTACCGGCTGATTTGAATTTCATAATCGGTATCCAACATTAGGGACCTAATATTCCTTCGATGCATGAACCCCATTTTACTTGTAAATTGGGGCCCGATGTCGAGGTACGAAGCGTTAACGCGAAAATGCTTGTTTCGCCAGTTATTTGAGAGGTACCATGCCATATCGCGTTCTTCTGGATCTGGCGACCAACTCCCTACCGTCATCGCGCGCATCCGCCACTGATCGTGTGGTCTAAAAAACAGGTCTATCCCACCGTTGCGATGATAATCGTTACCGAAATCGCTCTGCCGGTTGGTGAGAATGAAGCCGACGGTTGAATCACTGAGAATGTCCCGCTGCATTCTTAGCACAGAGAAGTTCGTCATAGGAATTTCCCCGGAAGCGGCGGTCGTCATGTTGAGCGCACCTACGCTGTAAGCACCGACCTTTCCCGTCAGTTTACCGCCACCAAGTAGCCGGACCTCTTTTTCGTCTTCGATTCCAATGCTGCGACTATAAAAAACCGACAATGGCGGTGGACCGAAGTCCCCAATGCCTGCCCCGAAGGCAAACAGTCCACTACCCTCAAGGAAAAAATCGCGCCGCTCTGGGAAATAAAGACTAAATCGCGTGAGGTTCACCTCTTCCTGATCGGCTTCTACCTGTGCGAAATCGGTGTTGAGTGTTAAGTCCAACGTCAAGTTTGAGGTTATGCCGTATTTCATATCCAGTCCGAGGTCGCGTTCAGTGGTGCGCTGCCAGTCTCCATCTTCGAGATTCCTCGCCAAACCACCAAGGAGATACGGTTTAGCATCAAAATAGGATGGCGACGCGACACCTTGCAACCCAGTTAACTTGCCTTGATATATCGGATGATATGTCCCTGGCCAACTCTGGCTCCGAGGTACCTGAATCCACTGCGAGGTTTCGTTTGTCCGTTGTATATTGCGTCCAAAATTCACACCCCATACCATCGAATCATTTTTCTTAAACCGCAACTGATTAAAGGGAATCGCTATTTCAACTGTCCACCCTTTTTCGTGTTGTCGTCCCGCGGCTTCCCAGATACAGTCCCAACTTCCGTTGAGATTTTCGCCACCGTCTGTGACGGCAGTATCTGACAGCGCGCCAAGGGCATTCGTCCGAAAGAAGAAGCATTGCCGCTTATCGCCGTAGGTGTCGAGCATGATGTAAACATTATCATTTTGCCAGAGCTGCCCATCGCGCCGCATTTCGTTGGCAACAATCTTGTCAGGTTCGGAATCGTAGCACTCAAATCCGATGTAAAGTTTTTCCGTGTCATACAACATGCGAACTTCTGTGCGTTCGGTAATCGGCTGGCCTTCGCTGGGTGATTGTTGGATAAAGTCGTCAATCATTTGGGTCTGAGACCAGGCTTCTTCGCTGAGATGCCCATCAATTTCGATCGCCTCACGCGTTAGCAGCGGTTTGATTTCTTTGTTGGCTTCAACATTTAGGGTCGCTGCAGCAATCGCCGCGAATATCAGAAGAACGATTCTATGGCGCATCTTTTCTCCTCTTTTAGGTTTTCTTGCCTGCAAACGTGATATTTTGTTGTTCTTTAAAAAAGAAAGACCCTCACCGAAATCTCATTTTGTGGCGTTCAGTGATGGGCGTTATATTGTGTAATTCGGAAAGTGTTTTATGCTTCACTTACTCGCCCACCACTGCGCGACACATGGCAATACCAATCCGCACGACACCAAGGCCGGTGAACGTGCGGAGGCGATTTTCATGTATCAATGTGATAGACGATAAATAAAACATCCGAGAGTCCTATTTAGAATTCATATATGTTAAGTATTATACCACATTTTAGGGATAGGTGTCAAATTTTTATGATTCCTATTAGCACTAAAACATTTAACCTGCAGGTTTCTGAAAAATTCATATTTCTGTAAAAAAAAGCGAAGTGCTTCACAACTAAAGAGAAAAATAAAGAGTTGTATCTCAGTTTTACAACTTCGGAAAACTTGACGAGACAGCGGATGTGGGTTATAATAATTGGTAAGACGCGTGTTGAAACCGAAACTTGGAAATAAGGGGAGATATTTCATGAAAGGCTTGATCGTTCAAGGGCTTGTCCTTAGTATATTTGCGACACTCATATTAGCGTTTGGCATCCCAGACGTTGTCAGTGCTGAAGATGATACCGTTCCAGTGGCTGCAAGGTACGATATCGCTATTAGTGAGATCATGTACGCCACCAACGCCGACAAACTTCCACAATGGATTGAACTTCACAACAGAAGTGGAAAGAAAGTTAGCCTTGAAGGATGGGAGGTTACAATTAAGAACCATCCAGCGGATACGTCCGTCCTCGCCACTACGCTCACCTTCACTTTAGATGCAAAGGTACTCGATAGAAACCAAGTGCTGTTGCTCGTGACTGAGCAGGGGCCCAACTCTGGTGTCGGAGCCGCAAAGGGCGACCTCCGATCAGACCGTATCGTCATCCTAAAAGACCTTATTGGTGGCACACCGGGCTATCGCCTCTTGAGCCAAACCGCCTTCAAAGTTACCCTTATGTCAGCGGCTGCCACGAAAACCGGGCACAGGACACCAAGCGACATCGCTGGTAACCTCGGGGAAGTCCCCGAATGGAAGCTTCCGTTGATTGAGGGAAACCAACGGAGTTCTATTATCCGAGAGTATGACGGTAGCAACGCGACGGGGGAACCCTATGATGGCACGGCAGCAGATGGGTGGGCACTTACAAGTAAAAAAGGTTCTCGGTATGTAGTCCAGCATCCTACCTATTATGGCCACCGCAGCGATCACGGCACACCGGGGTATCGCGCACGTGTACCTTTGCCTGTGGAACTCTCCAAATTCCGTCCTGAGCGTCAAAAATCCAGCGGTGAAGTCGTTATTAAATGGATAACCGAATCTGAGATGAATAACGCAGGCTTCAACATCAAGCGAAGCACAACCAGAGACGGCCAGTTCAAGGTCATCAACCCCGCTATAATTCCCGGCGCAGGCACAACCGGCGAAAGACGGGTCTATACCTACACCGATAAGACCGCAAAACCGAATGTCGTCTATTATTATCAGATTGAATGTGTTTCCCTGGACGGGACCCGTCAAACACTCCGCATGAACCGCCTCAAAGGGTTTCTTGTTCCTCTAAAAGCCGGGGCCCCTTGATCTTGTGATAAAATTCAAACAGGACGAGTAGATCTCCAAACTGTCCGCCTTCTAATGTGCTTCTAATACTATACCCATAGTGAGGTATAGCTATAGCAGCATCCTGTCTTTTATTTTTTTAGGTATCCATTTATGAAAATGAGCAGAATATCTTTACTCAGTTTGCTAACTTTAACGGTTCTGTTCTCATGCGCGCGGGTTCCCCAAAGGATTGTTGAAGTGCCTGAAGAAAGAAGTGGTTTTACTGTCATCCGCGTAGAGGGGAGATATGGTGCTGCGAGCGGCTTTTTCGTGGAACCCGACAAAATCGCAACGAACATCCACGTTGTCGCACATCCCGGACCTATTTTCATAAAATCCCCTGACAAGAAGAAAATTTGGACTGTAGAAGGTGTCACAGCGTTTGATGTCAAAAATGATCTCGCTATCTTAAAAATTGCCGGTAAAGGCACACCATCTCTACTTGGCGACAGTGATGCTGTTGCCGTAGGGGATACAGTTATTGCCACAGGTTACCCCGGTGGAAAGTACAAGGTCACGGAGGGAGCCGTCCATCGTGTACGTAGTAACGATAAATGGCTCCAGATGCAAGTCGCGCTTTCGGGAGGCAGCAGCGGCAGTCCTGTACAAGACAGTGAAGGTCAAATTATTGGAATCGTTTCTGCCGTAGAAGATCCTTACAGTTATGTTATCCCCTCAAATACGCTACGAACATTGATGACCCGATCGGGACCTGTGGAGCCCTTGACACAATGGCGTAAACGGGAGCCTATTCGTGCCTATATCTACTCTGTTCGTGGACAACGTAAATACAACGCTAATCATTATGACCAAGCCATAGCAGATTTTGATAAAGCGATCAAACTTTACCCTCAGAAGGCGGATGCCTACTACAATCGCGGGCTTGCAAAATTCACGCTCGGAGACTTTGAATTTGCTCAAGGAAACCTGGCAGAAGCTTGGGAATTATATGAATCTGGAATTGAGGACAGCACGCAAGCCATCGAACTTACCCCTGAAGATGTCTATGCATATCACAATCGTGCAGGTGGGAAGTTTCGACTCGGTCAATCCACGGCAAATCAAGGAGATATCGCGAAAGGACAACAGTACTATCAAGGGGCGATCCAAGATTGGACCCAAGTTATCAAACTTAATCCAGAACTTGCCGATCCGTATAACAATCTCGGAATAGCGAAGGCGATCCTCGGTGAATCTAAAGGCAGTCAGGGGGACATTGCAGGCGCGCAGGAATTATATGCTGCGGCGATTGCGGACTGCACCCAAGCCATGCGGTTAAACCCAGCGTATGCCGAGCCATATATCAATCGTGGATATGCACAGTTCCGCCTCGGTAAGACGAAAGCGGATCACGTAGACATGGCGAGTGCGCGGGAATTATATACGGCAGCCGTTCAAGACTTCACCGAAGCGATACAATTGGACCCTGGGAGTGCCTATGCCTATGGGAATCGCGGTGTTGTCAAAGCCGCGCTCGGTAACACTGAAGAGGCGATTCAAGACTTTGATGCAGCCATCCGAATTAACCCCGAATATACCGAAATCTACTACGATCGCGGACGGGCAAAGGCGGTACTTGGACAAGATGAAGCCGCACAAGCAGATTTCGAGAAGGCGAAAGCACTCAATCCGAAGGTCGAAAAATGAACACAGAGAATAACATTTAAAGGTATCCGTTTATGAAACAGCACAACAAATGTTTACTGGTTTTACTGGCATTAGGGATCCTGTTCTCCTGTGCGCGGACACCACGGCAGCTGGTTTTCCAACACCCGGTTGTACCGATAGAATCCGTAAACGATTCTATCGTTTGGATTGAGAGTGGAACCGGGTCGGGTACCGGTTTCTTCGTGGCCCCTGACAAGATTGTGACGAATATTCACCTCGTCGCACCGCCCGGCTCCATTATCGCGAAATCCCCCGACAAGGAGACAATCTGGAAGATAGAAGGTGTTGTTGGATTTGATGCGAAAAACAGCCTTGTCCTCCTAAAAGTTGCCGGTGAAGGCATGCCGCTGCTCTTAGCGGATAGCGATGCGGTTCAAAGCAGTGAAGCTGTCTCTATCGTCGGGTATCCCAACGGCACATACAAAGTCACAAAGGCAAATATACTATATAGGATTCGGAATAGCAATGAGTGGCTTCCAATGAAAGCCACAACTGCTCAAGAAAGCAGTGGCGGTCCCGTGCTAAACTCGGAGAAACGCGTTATCGGCGTTACCCTTCGATACGGCAATGATTCCTACGGTTATGCGATTCCTTCAAACATGCTCAAAGGGCTGCTTGCCCGGTCTATGCCTGTGGAGCCTTTAGAAGCGTGGCAGCAGCGGAAACCTGTCCGCGCCGAGGCGCACTACAGTTTCGGTGAACGGAAATTCGCTGTCAAAGATTATGCCGGCGCGCTCGTTGACTTTGATAAAGCGATTGAACTCAACCCAGCGTACTTTCGTGCCTACTACGAGTGCGGAAAAGTTCAAAGTCACCTTGGAGACATTGAGTCCGCGCGAGGTGATGTAGAGGAAGCACAGCCGTTGTATCACCAAGGCATCACTAACTTCGATAGATACCTCCAACTGAAGAACAATCCAGAGGTGGCTAATGGCCAGACAGCGGACTCGAAAGTCGCAAAAGTTGGAGAGTCTATAGTGCTCGTAATGGGTTGGACTGGCACCTTAAACAGTTTCTTCGGCGGTAGCGGTTTCTTTGTGGATGAAGACAAGATTGCAACGAATATCCACAATGTTGCCTTGCCCGGGCCTGTTTTTGCCAAACTCAGTGGCAAAAAGACAATCTGTACAATTGAGGGTGTCACGGCGTATGATGTGAAAAACGATCTCGTCGTCCTAAAAATTGCAGGTGAAGGCATGCCCCTGCCGTTAGCGGATGGCGACAAGGTTCAAAGCGGTGAACGAGTCACTGCTATGGGATACCCTAACATAAAATACAAAGTCACACAAGGAACGATACAGAGTATCTGGAATACATGGCTCCGTATCCGTATGAAAGTGGGATTTCTTAGTGGAAATAGCGGGGGGCCTGTGCTAAATAAGAGTGGACAGATTATAGGGGTTTATGCTGCCGGCAGTGGGCGTTACGGTTATGCTATCCGTTCAAATGTGCTGAAGATGTTACTCGCTGAGGCGAAACCAACGGAGCCTTTGGCAGCGTGGCGCAAGCGAGACCCTATCCGTGCCTACGCCTACCACGTTCAGGGAAAAGTTAAATACGAGGCGGGGCACTATCAGGAGGCGATCGCCGATTTTGATAAAGCCGTTCAGTTAAACCCTGAGACTCACTTCTATACCTACTACAAACGCGGGGAAGCAAAGGCTACCCTTGGCGAACACGAATCGGCGATAGCCGATTTTGATAAAGCGATCCAACTTAACCCAGAATTTGCTGCTGAGGCCTCCTACGCGCGTAAGCGTGCCGTAAAAGCTCTTAAAGAAAAAGAAACCGCAAAAAAAGCACGCAACCCGCGGAATCTCCCTGACTATATCGCTCGTGCGAAGCAGCGGTTCAGTCTTGGCGAATTCCAAGCCGCTCGCGGGAATGCGGAGAAGGCACAAGAACTCTTGGCAGCAGCAATTGAGGACTGGACACACGTCATCAAGCTCGCTCCGGGGGATGCCGAGGCTTATAGCGGTCGAGGTCTCGCAAAGTTGGTGCTCGGTGACGTGGAAGGCGCAATCACCGACTTTGATAAAGCCATTGAGATAAACCCAGAGTCTGCAGAAGCCTACTACAATCGCGGGCGTGCGAAAGAGGCACTTGGGCAAAAGGAGGCAGCACAAGCCGATTTTCAAAAGGCGCAGGAATTGAACTCGGATGTTGAAAAGTAATTCTGAATGATAAAGTTGGAGGCAGCGATTGATGAAACAAAACAGCAAATTTTTATTCGTTTTCTTGGCATTAGGTCTTTTCCTTTCTTGTGCGAGGACACCCCAGCAGCTGGTTTCCGAGAAACCCGTCGTGACGACGGTGGATTTAGCCTCTGAAAAAGGAAGGGATTCTGTTGTGTGTGTCGTAAGTTGGGTCGGTACTGAAATCGGTACTGAAATCGGTAATGGTAGTGGTTTCTTCGTGGACACGGATAAGATTGTTACAAATATACACGTTATTGCCCATCCCGGACCTATTTTTGCGAAACTTGTTGACAAGGAGACAGTCTGGGAAGTAGAAGGAGTGAGTGCGTATGACGTGAAGAACGACCTTGTCATTTTAAAAGTTGTCGGTGAAGGTATACCTCTGCCCTTAAGTGAAAGTAGTACAGTTCGAAGCGATGAACCTATTGTCGTCGTGGGCTATCCGGATGGCAAATACAAAGTCACAGTAGGGACTATAAATAGCATTCGGAGTAGCGATAAGTGGATCCGAATGAAATCTGATATTTCCGGCGGTAATAGTGGCGGTCCTGTGCTAAACAGCAAAGGACAGGTCATAGGTGTTCACGCCTCTGTGGACAGCTTTTACAGTTACGCTATTCCCTCAAGTGTGCTCAAGGCACTGCTTGCCAAATCAAAACCGATGGAGTCTTTGACGGAGTGGCAGAAGCGAGACGATATCAGTGCTTATGCTTACTTTGTTCAGGGGGCAAATAAGCACAATGCCGCTCACTATGAGGCAGCGATAGCTGACTTGGATAAAGTTATACAATTAGACCCTAAGTCTATTTACGCCTACCCCAAACGCGGATTGGTAAAATCTGCGCTTGATGACTATGAAGGAGCGATAAATGATTACAATAAAGCAATCAAAATTAATCCAGAATATTTTGAAGTTTACTATAATCGGGGTAACGCAGAGTTCAAGCTTGGTGAATCCAAATTCGTCCGCGGGAATACGAAAGAAGCAGAAAATTTATATCGAAGGGCGGTTGAAAGTTATACGCAAGCCATCCAGATAAATCCTGGATACGCTACAGCTTACCAGAATCGAGGGGTTGTGAAGTTCAAGCTTGGTGAGTCCGAATCCGCCCGCGGGAATGTGAAAGAAGTAAGGAGTTTATATGAGATGGCAATTAATGATTGGACACAAGTTATCAAATTAAACCCTAAATATCTGTCAGCCTATAAAAATCGGGCAGTGGTGCAGCTCAAACTTAGTGAATTTATAGCGGTTCAAAGCAATATAGCGGCGCAGCAGCTATATGAGTCGGTGATTCAAGACTGTACCCAAGTGATACATTTAGACTCACAAGATGCTGATGCCTATAATAAACGTGGGGTTGCGAGGTTCAGGCTCGGTAAATCCGAATCTATCCATGGGAGTACAAAAAAGGCACAAGGTTTATATGCAAAAGCGATTGAGGACTATACGCAAGCCATCGAGATTAAGCCAGAGTACACTGATGCCTACAATAATCGAGCGCAGGTGCAGCTTCGCCTTGGTGGATCTAAGGCAGACCAAGTAGATAAAGTGGCGGCGCAACCTCACTATCAAAGTGCTATTCACGATTGGACCCAAGTTATCAAGTTGGATTCGGGGTATCCCGATGCCTACTACAATCGTGGGAATACAAGATACTTTTTAGGCGAATTTAGAGCATCTTGGGGAGATATTGGCGAAGCAAAACAATTATATGAGGAGGCGATTGAGGACTATACCCGAGTTATTGAAATGGACCCGAAATTTGCTTATGCCTACAATAATCGAGGATACGCTAAGTGTCTTCTCGGAAAATCTGAAGCTGCGAAAGGAAATCTAGAAAAAGCGCGAAATCTATATGAAGCGGCGATAACAGATAGTGACACTGCTATAAAACTACGGAATTAGTCGTTTTGGACTTGCAAAAAGTTGTTAAAAAGTGCGTTAAACCC
>VYCT01000278.1:0-4738 GCA_009843785.1 Candidatus Poribacteria bacterium
ACCTAACAACATCAACCATATTCTAAACCCCAAAAAAAATGGGGGTAAGTGACGAAATATAAAGAAGCAATCTCAACATGTCCGGATTGTCAAGTCGATCTTGTGCCGCAAGCCGCACAAACCGAGATCCCGGAATACGGAGACTGGTACGCGCTTGAATCTGTACCCAACGAGTTAGCAGGAAATATCCTCCAGAGCGTCTTAGAGGATGATGGAATTCCTGTCTATGTGCGCTGCCATGAGGTCCCTAATTATGGTGGTGTAAAAGGCAACGCCTCACAGTCGGAATGGGGCGATATCCTTGTGCCGGTTAATTTAGTCCCACGCGCACGGCAATGCCTTAAAACCTATTTTGATTCATTGAAAGAAGACGTATAACACATCTACGCAGGTCGCTATGAAAGCCAAGCAACTCTATCTCATTAAGGAAGCAAAATCTCACGTCCGCATGGCGGGAAAGGTCTATGTTCGAGGGCACCGCAGGCGGAACGGCAGCTACGTCAAAGAGCATTGGCGGCGGCCCCCTAATAGAAAGGTTGGCATCCACAAACGGTTTGAACCAACAGCCGATCAACTTAAACTTACTATCTTTGAAACCAAAGAAACCTCAGATTGACAGAAGTCAAAAGGTTTATACACGAAGAAATCGCGCGAATGATCCTAAACATATCCAAGTGACATCTTCTTAAAAAAACGTTATGACCTACTTTTTCCGAAGTTTACAAGCCTGCCTTATTTTACTTTTTTTCTTTGCGACTCCCACACTTTTTAGTGATGTCTACCGTATCAAGAAAGGCGATACCCTTCTTATTGCTGTCATCGGGCAGCCGGAATATACGCATTCCGTGCAGGTCCGTGAGGACGGTAGGATCAACTACTTCGGCGGCGAGTTTGATGTTGTCGGGGCTACGGTGACAACAGTCAATCAGTTGATTCGCGAGTTTCTCGTCCGTGATAACCACGTTAGCAACCCTGTTGTTATGGTATCCTTGGTGTTACAAGAAAACGGAGTCTTCGTCGGTGGGGCAGTAAAAACCCCGGGACGTTATACCATTTCGCCGGAGACCGATATCGATTTATACCGTGCCATCGCGCTCGCGGGCGGTATGACAGAAAACGCTGATCGCCAAGGTGTCCAATTAATTCGCACCGATACAACCCAAAAAGTTGAAACCTACGACCTCTCAACGAACCGCGCTTACCGCGATATCCGCGTCAACATCAACGATTTGGTGTACATTATGCCACTGGCGGTTGTTGAAGTGCAAGGGCAGGTCCAGAACCCTGGAAAACTTTTTGTACGTGGAAACATTGGCATAAGACAAGCACTTGCACGCGCAGGCGGCCCCGATCGAGAAGCCGATCTGGCCGCGATTGTAAAGGTCGCAAAAAACGGAGAACTCTCCGAATTCAACCTCTCCGAACAGTTTTGGAAACCGCCGCCAAGCGGTGACCAACTCCCATCTTTATCAGACGGTGATGTCTTGTATGTCCCTAATGTCTTTAAAGTTGAGCCTATCTATGTAACGGGTTACGTTCGCGCGCCGGGGGCACAACGGGTTCGCGGTCCTTTGACCATCGCGCGGGCACTCGCACTCGCTGGTGGCTTCGAGGCTTCTGCGAACCGTGAAAAAGTCTTGATCCACCGCCGTGACGGCACGACCGTAGAAATACCTTTCACATTCAACCCTGCTGAAAGTGAAGCGCGGCAGATGTTACTCTACCCGGGCGACATTTTAGAGATCGAAAAGAAGTTCCAAGTCAATTGGGGGCTCATCAGCACCTTCGCCTACATCGTTATCAGTGGTGTGGGTATTATCATCCAGCTGACAAGGTGAATGGAAAGAAAAAGGAAAGACGAGTATGAACCAGAACCCTCCCTCAGAATTTGCGCCCGGTCAAATCGTTTTCTTGAAATCAAATCCCGTGACGCGTGGTGCTGTGATGGCGGTGTTACCAGGGACCCCTGAAAACCGTATCAATGTTTTTGTTGATGGGAACGTTCACACCTTTTACGCGTCTCAGTTGCAGGTTGAGGTTCAAAGCGATGATTCACGCAGTTTTTCATGCGATGAATTTCACGCTTACTTGACAGCACTGCAAATCCGTTATCCCGCCCTTTCTGCTTTGTATTCGCTCAATGCAGCGCGGGTCGATTTTATTCCATACCAATACCGACCCGTCCTCAAATTCATCAAAGCAGACCTGCCGAGATTGCTCATCGCTGATAGTGTCGGTGTTGGGAAAACGATTGAGGCGGGATTGATTCTACGTGAGTTACAGGCACGGAGCGACATCAGATCTGTCCTCATTATATGTCCGCGCCCTTTAGTCGCTGAGCAGAAGTGGCAGCGCGAGATGAAACGGTTTGACGAAAATTTTGAACATCTCGATGGCAAGACACTGCAGTATTGCATTAATGAGATGTATCTTGACGGCGAGTGGCCCGAGCAATACCAGAAGGTGATTCTCCCGTATTCGTTGTTGAATAACATACTCCTTTTTGGACCCGGTGGGAATAAGAAGAATAGAAAGAGGAAGGGACTTTTATATCTCGATCCGCCCCCGAACTTTGATCTCGTCATCGTAGATGAGGCACACCATATCCGAAATCAAGGGACAGCCAATCATGAAGCCGTCCGATTCTTCTGTGAAAATGCGGAAGCAGCGATTTTTCTCACGGCGACCCCTATTCAACTCGGCAGTCACGACCTGTTTGTTCTGCTTAATGTGCTGCGTCCTGATCTGATTCTGGATGAGGAGAGTTTTAATCACATGGCGGAACCAAACCCGTTCATTAATCAGGCAGTTGACGCTGCGCGTGCCCAAGAGCAACAATGGGCACAGACCGCAAAAGAATCTCTTGATCAGGCTGCGAATACCTCGTGGGGACAATCCATCCTTAATGCCAATCCAGAATACAAGCGGATTAAAAGTCAACTATCAGATCGGAGTATCACCCCTGAAGAACGCGTCCAACTCATCACCGACATGGAAGCGCTCCACACATTTTCTGGGATAATCAACAGAACCCGCCGCCGCGATATCGGTGAGTTTACCATTCGCCGTCCTCAGACAGTGGAAGTGGCACTAACAACCGAACAATCTTATCTTCATGAAGCACTGCTTGAAACGCAAGCCGAGATATTCCGGAGCCTCCACGGGAACCAGAGCGTTAACTTCATGATGACAACGCTCCGCCGCCAATTAGCCAGCTGCTTACATGGACTTGAACCCCTACTTGAGGATATCTTGAACCGCCGACTTGATGAACTTGAATGGACGGAAGCCGGTGGTGTTGATGAGATACCTTCAGGTGAACTTGTAACACAAATTCGTGAACAGATTGAAGGGATTCTTGAGAGAGCGAAAAACCTTGATGCAGACGATTTGAAACTGGAGGCACTCCGAAAAATTGTCCGTAATAGGCAACGCCGCCGCAATAACAAGATCATGGTCTTTAGCAGTTTTCGCCACACGCTTGCCTATCTTCACGAACATCTAATAGCCGAAGGTTTTCGCGTCGGGCTCATTCATGGCGGTGTACCGGATGAAGAACGGTTGGCACTCAGATCCCGATTTGAGAAGCCGAAAACCGAGGACGATAGTCTTGACCTGATGCTTTTCTCGGAGGTCGGTTGTGAAGGGTTGGACTACCAATTCTGTGACTGCATCGTTAACTACGATCTGCCGTGGAACCCTATGAAGGTAGAGCAACGGATAGGGCGTATTGACAGGAAGGGGCAGCAAAGTGAGAGTGTTACCATCGTCAACTTAATCACACCCGGAACCGTTGATGCCGACATCTATGAACGGTGTTTACTTCGCATCGGTGTGTTTGAGAGTGCACTGGGCGGTAGCGAAGAAATCCTCGGCGAAATCACAACCGAGCTCCGCGGAATCGCCGAAAATCACGAACTAACGCAAGAAGAGCGAAGAATCAAATTGCAACAGTTGGCAGATAACAAGATTTTGTTAGTACAGGAACAGGAACAACTTGAAGCACAGCAATTGGACCTGTTCGGACTCCGTTTCCCTGAAGATAGAATGGAGAAAGAGGTCGAAGATGCCTCCAGTTTCTGGTTATCTCCAGCATCTATACAGCGGCTTGTCACGCGTTATCTGCTACAGAAAATTGGAACAGAGCAGGAATTTATTTTGGGTGAGAAACCCCTTAAAACCCTTCGACTTGCTGAAGGCGCGCGAAACGCATTATTGACGGATTTACAGCCATTTTCTGGTAAAAAGTCGAGAGTCTATCGGGAGTGGGAAAACTATTTGAAGGGGTCAGATCCGCACTTGCCAATAACCTTTGAAGCCGATTGCGCGACGCAGCATCCTGACGCTGCGTTTATTATGCCGACGCATCCTTTAGTAAAGCAGGCAGCAGTGGTATTGAACACTGAACAAGATGTCGTCACAAGACTGAAAGTCAGAACGAACAAGGTTCCCTTGGGGCGTTACGAATTTGCTATTTACCAATGGCGATACTTGGGGATAAGGGAGCATTTGGTAATTAAACCCGTTGCATCATCGGACGAGTTGACACCACACCTTAACGACCTGCTTGAGAAGGCAGTGGATAGTGATACACAGGGAAGCGATGTCCCTATTGCGCAAGAAGCGTTAGAAAAGATGCACCAGCACCTCTGGGCTGAAGCGCGTAATAAACATCGGGAACGGACGCAAGCGTTAGCAGACCACCGCAAAGAAAGCCTGTCAACCAGCCATCAGAAAC
>VYCT01000278.1:4748-26918 GCA_009843785.1 Candidatus Poribacteria bacterium
AGAGGATTGAGCACGCGACGGATCCAAACATTCAACGCATGCGTCGAAGTGAGTTTGCCAACGCTGAGACAGATTACCGGCGGCGCATCCGAGAGTTTAACGACGCAATCGAGAAAGCAGACATCACAGCAGAACCCGTAGCTTACGGGGTTCTTGAAGTGATATAGTGCATGCATAAATTGGTGTTTTGTTTTCCTATATTCCTATAGATTGTGGGGGAATCTATGGTGTCAACCAAACAATTTGAACATATCCAGAAAATTCAAAGTGAGTTTCGTGAAGCGTGCAAGATTGAGAGAGTTAGAGACAGCTTGAATAACGCTATCCAACACCTTGCAGATGGTCTTTATAGCGAGCGTCCCCATTTTATCTTTGAGTTGATTCAGAATGCCGAAGATAATACATACACTGAGCGGCCCACATATCCACCATTTATTTCCTTCCGGTTACGGAAAATTGAGCCCTGTGAAGGAGGCATGTTTGTATAGACTGGATTTGAAATTAAACATGTTCAAGCGGTAACTTGAAAGAATTTTATCGTTATTTTCGGTTAGCCATCTTGTCTAAGTGGTTTTGCGTAGTTTATTTTTCTTCTGCTTTGAAATAAGTTCGACAGGTTTTTCTTCCCAGTCTGACAGGATACGTTCTGTATTGTCAAAACCTTCTATGACGGCATCGGTAAGATCAGCAACCTTGTTTTCTATTTCTTCTTGTCCTTTTATCAGGTTACTTACGCCTTGTTGCAGAGCATCTGTCTTTCGTTCAAGGTTTTTCACATCAGATTTTACACTTTCAATATCAGATTTTACACTTTCAATTTTCTCGTTGAAGCTATTATCAAGTTCTCTGTTTTCGTGTGTGATGAAATCTTTAAGTGATTGTAAGTCGCCTTTAGTAATAGGATCGTTATTATTCATTATTTTCCCGTCCTTTCTTGGTTTTCAGAAAACACTTTTTGTTACTATAAAATACATCTCTGACACAGGCAATTCAATTATAACACCTTTGATTAATCTTGTCAACTTATTTGTGCAGAAGTTTCGCATTGTAAATCCTCTAATCTTCTAAATCCTGATTCAGGCAATAGGCGCAATATGTCGCATCCGAACATCAAAGTTTCCCACAAATCCATCAAAAACTACTATGCCGAGCTCCAAGAATACGACAGCATCGGTGCAGCACATGAAGGCGCAGTCCGAACCGCATTCCAAAACCTCCTCCAATACTACTGCCGACAAGCAGACCTCATCCTCGTCTGTGAAAAGACACATTACACACCAGAGAACAGACGCATAACACCCGACGGTGAAGTCGTCGATACCTTCGGCTTACCCTACGGCTACTGGGAAGCAAAAGATACACAGGATGACCTCTATATTGAAACGGATAAGAAATTCGCCGCAGGCTACCCGTCCAAAAACATCGTCTTCCAATCACCGACACACGCGCTCCTCTATCAACACGGGCAGCTGCAGCTGGACTTAGACATCAGCGAGCCGAGCAACCTTGTCAACATCCTCCAGACCTTCTTCGCGTATCAGGAAGAGCACATCTCCGCGTGGCATACCGCCGTCTCAGAGTTCAAGGAGACCGTCCCTGAACTCGGCGAAAAATTGACAGTGCTCATCGAAACCGAACGCCAAAACAACCCGCGATTCCAGAAAGCGTTTATCAGTTTCCATGAACAGTGCCAAACCTCAATCAATCCCAATCTTTCTATTGCTGCGGTGGAGGAGATGCTCATCCAGCATCTGTTAACCGAACGCATCTTCCGCACCGTCTTCAATAACCGTGACTTTACACGCCGCAATATTATCGCCCGCGAAATTGAGAACGTCATTGACGCACTCACCTCACAGACATTCGACCGCAACCAGTTCCTCCAGAGTTTAGACCCCTTCTATGTCGCAATCGAGCAGACCGCCGCCACCATCACCGATTTCTCGCAAAAACAGGGGTTCCTCAACACCGTCTACGAGCAATTTTTTCAAGGCTTCTCCGTCAAGGTAGCGGATACGCACGGCATCGTCTACACACCGCAACCGATCGTCGATTTCATGGTCAAAAGCGTCGAGCATATTCTCAATACCGAGTTTGATCGTTCCCTTTCGGACACCGGTGTGAATATCATCGATCCGTTCGTCGGTACCGGCAACTTCATCGTCCGTATCATGCAAGCACTTGACCCTATCCCATTAGAACGAAAATACACTGCCGACCCACCGGAACTCCAGTGCAACGAGGTGATGCTCCTACCGTACTACATCGCCAGTCTCAATATTGAGCATACATTTTACACAGCGACGAACCGGTACGTCCCTTACGAAGGCTTGTGTTTGGTAGATACATTTGAGATGGCAGAAGACCGCCAGATGCAGCTATTCACCGCCGACAATACAGAGCGGGTTGAGAAACAAAAGAAATCGCCGATGTTTGTCGTTATCGGCAATCCACCGTACAATGTCGGACAGGTCAACGAGAACGATAACAACAAAAACCGGAAATATGAAACGATGGATAAACGGGTGCGGGAAACATATTCGCATGATTCAAAAGCAACGAACAAAAATGCGCTCTCAGATCCCTACGTCAAAGCCATTCGATGGGCATTGGACAGAATAGAAAAAGAGGGTATTGTAGCCTTTGTGACAAACAACAGTTTCCTTGATGGTATAGCGTTTGACGGCATGCGGAAGCACCTCGCGAAAGATTGCGCCGCGATTTATATTTTCGACTTGGGTGGGAATGCACGAAAGGGATTGAAGGTTTCCGATGCAAATGTATTCGGGATTCGGGTCGGTGTAAGTATCAACCTATTTGTCAAGAAGGATGGAAACTCATCAGAATCCCCCCATATCTTCTACTACCGCACCGACGATTTGTGGGACAAAAAACAGAAATTCAGTTTTCTAAATGAGTCTCAACACGCCGGCGATATTCAGTGGCAAACGATTCAACCAGATGCACGCCAGACATGGCTCACAGAAGGGTTTCACACTGAGTTTGATACCTTCATTCCAATGGGGACTAAAGAGACAAAAGCAACAAAAGGTGAAGTCGTAGATGTAATTTTCAAAACTTATAGCAGTGGTGTAAAAACCAATCGTGATGCTTGGGCTTACAACTTCAATCGAGACCCTCTCACTGAAAACATGAGAGGCATGATTGAGACTTACAACGAACAGGTATTCAAGTGGGAGCGGCGGGAAAATCAAGATGCTGAGGTTGACGATTTTGTGGTGTCTGATGATGAGAAAATCGGTTGGAGTTCGGGCTTGAAACTGAAATTGAAAAGTGGACAGGTCGCTGATTTTTCGAGTGAGCAAATACGGACTTCACTTTATCGTCCATTCACGAAATCCAACCTTTACTTTGACCGAATGATGACTGAGCGTGTATACGTCTTTCCTTCTATTTTCCCCGCACTCAAAACCGAAATGGAAAATCGGGCGATATGGCTTAAGGTCGGAAAAGAATGGCCAATGTTTGGATTAATGGTCAATCGGCTTGCAGATCAATTGCCACAGGGTGGTTCTCAATGCTTCCCGTTCTATATCTACGACGAAGACGGCACAAACCGCCGCGAAAACATCACCGATTGGGCATTGACCGAATTCCGCTCCCATTATAACGACGACACCATCACTAAATGGGACATCTTCCACTACAACTACGGACTCCTACATCATCCTGAATATCGCGAGAAATACGAGGCGAACCTCAAGCGCGATCTACCACACATCCCCTTCGTCAAGGATTTCTGGGGATTCGCAAAAGCAGGTGAACGGTTAGCAGACCTCCACGTTAACTATGAATCCCAACCGGAATACAATCAACTCAAGTTCGTCCAGAATCCAGACACACCGCTCGATTGGCGCGTCGAAAAGATGAAACTCTCCAAAGACAAAACGCAGATTGTGTACAACGATTTCTTGACACTTGACGGTATCCCCGAAAAAGCGTTTGATTACCGACTCGGCACCCGTTCCGCGTTGGAGTGGATAATTAATCAATATTGTGTTAAAATAGATAAACGCAGCGGTATCGTCAACGACCCAAACCGTGCAGACGACCCACAATACATCGTCAAGCTGATTGGAAAAGTGATTAGTGTGAGCTTGGAGACGGTGCAGATCGTTGAAGGGTTACCGGACTTAGATTTAGCGTAGAGAGGCATGGGTTCAAGGAGAAAATTATGGGAATCATAGACTGGTTAAACACAAATAGTGGCGCGATAATCGGGATTGCCATTGTTTTACTTGTGGGTGTCATTAGTTATTACGTCTATCTGACGTGGCGGCTCCTAAAAGCCAACAACACACCTGAAATCGCAATATCCCTCCGGTGCCATGAAACACACGTTAGCCTCGTCATGCTCTGTGTAGAAAATATAGGGACAGGCGCAGCCCGGAATCTACGGTTCGTAACAAAACCTTCCTCTATACCGTGTCTTGACATACCATTTGAGAAGATCGGTTTTCTCAAGGGCGGAATTGCTTACTTTGAACCCGGGCGGAAAATTGAGCAGTTTTTGGTCAATGTCATCGATAAATATGATGATCTCAAGCAAACGCCCCTTGAGATCACTGTTAAATATAAGGATGCCGTGGATCACGAGCATGAGCGCACATTCCATCTCGATTTTAGCGAGAACGAGGGGTTCTCACACATTGGTAGACCACCGCTTTTTGAGATAGCTAATGCCACAAAAGAGATCCAAAAAGATATACATAATATTGCGATTGGTGTTCATATACCCACGATCCTCATAGAGGAAAAGTCTGAGTATTATAGGAAACAGCGCGTCAATTTTCTGGAGAGCCGGATAGAGCAACTCCCTAAAGAGATTCAACAAGAAATTTTACGTGAGGTTGACAATCTTGTCATTAAACGAAAGCAGGAAATACGCGAAAACCAACAGAGTGGGGAAACAGCAACGGATACGCAATTATCCTAAAGACGAGGTGAAACAGATGACGGTTACAGTTTATAGTTATCCAAATAATAATAATTTACGTTTAGAAGTCCTTAGCAGTGCTGAGGAGACATCAACAGTTAACAATTCGCAATTATCTGTTGAGGAACGTTTGGCTCTATTGGACAAATTCACGGCTAAATTTACGGAACTTGTCGGACCTGATGTTCCACCGTTATCAGATTACGCCGTGAGTCGCGAAGGGATATACGAAGATCACCCATAGCCATGATTTATTTGATGGATACCAATGTTTTATTGGGAGCCGCGCATCATGCTGACGCACGTTACTCAATTGTTCAAGAGGCTGTGCATAAATTGTGGGCAAACGAGCATGAACTACGGACGACATCACAAAATTTCGCCGAATTCTGGAACGTATCAACTCGACCCACTGATCGAAACGGTTTTGGACAGACACCCCTTGACACAGGTGACCTATTGAAAGATTTAGAGGCGTTTTTCCCGTTGCTACCCGATTCACCTGAAGTCTATCCGATATGGAGACGACTCGTCGTGAATTATGACGTCTCCGGTGTTAAGGTTCACGACGCACGTCTGGCTGCATCAATGATTGCTCATAATGTAGCGCATATCCTGACTTTCAACATAACAGATTTTGAACGCTATAAATCCGAAGGAATTGTGGCTGTTGATCCAGCAACCGTTTAACGATTAATTGAATTATATCAACTGATCTTATTGATGTATATTTTAAATCAAATAAATGGAAATACTTATGTACCGATATTATATATATACCCTTGCTATTATTCTCACATGCATTCCCACAGCAGCAGATAACACCGACATCCACCAAAACGCCGGCACCCGCGCCATGACCTTCCTCAAAATCGGCGTAGGCGCGAAAGCGATAGGCATGGGCGAATCCCAAGTCGCTGCAACCGATGATCTGTACGCCTCCTATTGGAATCCCGCCGGACTCGCCAAACTCCAAAAACCGCAACTCGCACTCATGCATAACGAGTGGTTCGCCGACATCAATCACGAGTTCGTCGGCGTAGCACTCCCACTTGGGCGTATTGGCACAGTCGGTGCAAGCGCGAGTTATTTATCCTTCGGTGAGTTACAGGGACGCGATCGGGACGGAAACGAGACGGCTATTTTCCGTCCTTACGATCTCGCTATGATCTTCTCGTATGCCCGCGGGTTTGGTAATTCATTCGCGCTCGGTGCAAACGCCAAATTCTTGCGCGAACAGATTGCTGACGAAACTGGGACCGGTATCGCCTTTGATTTCGGTGCGCTTTACACATTTCCTGATATGCCACTTTCATTGGGATTCAACGCACAACACCTCGGACCGCGTGTGACGTTTATTGAGGAGGCTTTCGGTCTACCTGTCACCACTCGGCTTGGTGCAGCATACAAACTCTGGAATGAGACACTCGTGCTAACAACAGACATTATCCGTCCTACCGACAACGATATCGCTATCGGGGTCGGAGCAGGCTACACGATAGGCAACATCTTGCAACTCCGTACCGGCTATAAATACCAGCTCGGCGGCAACGATTTAGGCGCGATTTCTGGGCTCACAGGCGGTTTCGGGTTGACACTGCTCCGGTTCCAAGTCGATTACGCACTCGTGCCGTTCGGTGTACTCGGATTGACACACCGTTTCTCCTTAGTCGCTAATTTTTAGTTGTGGTCCCCAGGCCGATAGGTTCGGAATGTCCTACAAGGAATGGATTTAGTCTATTCCCAGACTAAATCCCCTAACCGAGCCGGGTAAATCAGATAGCGTTATTCAGATGCAGCCTGAATAAACGCCTCAAATAATTTACGCCTATGTTCGCGAAATTCGAGCGTTTTAGTCATCCGTTCCGGGTGATATTGCACCCCAAGCACAAACCGCTTTGACGGGTTCTCTATCGCTTCAATGACACTATCTTCTATGCTGTATGCGGTCACAACAAATCCTTCACCAATATCTTTTACTGCTTGGTGATGTGAGGAATTGACTTCGTCGGTAGGCTTGCCTATCAGTTTGTTGAGCAAACTGTCTGTAACCTCAATCTCATGTTGAGAATCCTCATCGTCTACTTGTGTATGTATGAGCGCATCTTGTCGGTATTCCGCGTGAATATCTTGGTACAGACTCCCACCCATTGCGACGCTCATCACCTGAATACCGCGGCAGATGCCGAAAATAGGGAGATCGTCCTCTATCGCCTTTTGACAAAGTGGTATCTCCAACTCATCGCGGTCTTCGTTAACATATTTAAGGCTTGGATGGTAGGGTTCACCGAAATTATCAGGATGGATGTCCCCACCACCTGTCAACAAAAGTCCGTCAATACCGATGTGAGTGTCTTTTGATATACCGGGATACAGCGGGAGAGGTGTACCCCCAAATTCTTCGATAGCGCGGATATAATTTTGTGAAGTCCCGGTAATGCTACTGGATAAAAATGTGATGCCAATGAGCGGTTTCATGTATCATCGTCTCCTTTTACAGTTGTTTTTCTGTCCATAAATTATACCTTATTTTCCACGCAGATAGCAATCAAATCTGAGTTGCATCGGTCATCCTCAAAATCCGCATCATCTGCGTCATCCGTGTCATCCGCGATTTGCGGCCTACGCGCCGAAATGCGACGTGCTTTCAGATTTTTAACTGAAAACTGAAAACCGACAACTGATAACCCCTAAATCGCATTTGCATTATAGTGAGATGCGTGGTATAATTTACACATAGCATCTATGTTACACGAATTTAATGAAAAAGAATTATCCATCACAGAAGATGGCGCGCCGATACTCACTTGCCATCATAGTGGCGATATGGCACGTCCGCCATATCTGCATCCGTTCTACGCACCCAACGGACAAGTGGTAACGGACGACACAAATATCGGGCATCAGCATCCGCCGGGGGTCTGTTTCACTCGCGGAACCGTCAACGGCGCGGTGCCGCATCACGATGAGATGACGCGCGACACCGAGGCAGCTTCAGCAAGATTTTCTATTGTCACGACGTGGAAAAATTCCGCAGAACCGTTCCTGATAGAAACCTGTAAGACTGAAGTGCATCCACGTCAGACAGAAGTGCAAATCTTGGATATAGAACTCTTATTACACGCACCGAGCCATCCACTTGAATTTACCGGAAACGTAGGACTCAGTTATCTTGCCGTTGAAATGGAGTATCGTAAAGCCGCGAACGCGGACGGACGGATCGGTCAATCGGAAGTGAATGGCAATATGTCTGTATGGGGAACACTCTGCGGTCTCACCGCTGCTGAGCAGGCGGCTGTCGGGGTCGCTATCTTCCCGCATCCGTCAAACGGCGACACAACGTTTCTCGCCGAAGACGCTTCTTTCGGATTCCTTTGCGCACAAGCGGCACCTTTCACAATAAATGCTGATACAACACGGACGTTAAAATATCGCCTGCTTGCTTATGTTGGGGATCTTTTTACTCTGGATTTATGGGGATACCATCAAGATTACACGAGCATGTAAACATCATGAAAAACGAGACGCTTTTCCCACTCTATAATAAAGGTGAGCAAATAGACACCACACATCCGCCACCGCAAAAACCGCAAGGCTGTCCTCAGCAAGCACACGCGCGCCGCGTCTATATTGAAACTTATGGCTGCCAGATGAACGTTAGTGACAGCGAACTGATGGCAGGCATTTTGACACAAAGCGGACACCAGACGGTGACGCATATTGACGAGGCAGATGTCGTTCTCGTCAATACCTGCGCGATACGGGAAAACGCGGAAACGAAAGTTATCAATCGCCTCAAGCACCTCAACCACCGCAAACGTCGGCAGCCAGAACTTATTGTCGGGGTCTGCGGTTGTATGGCACAACACCTCCGCGACCGACTTTTGGACGCAGCGCCCTACGTCGATCTCGTGATGGGACCGGATGCATATCGGAATTTACCCGTTGCACTGGAGGCTTTGACAGGCAGTGTGGAAGCACACGTCTCCCTGAAAGACCGAGACCCGTTCCTCGGATTACGCTTGGACAAAACCGAAGATTACGCCGACATCGCACCTATCCGAAAAGAGGGGATTCGCGCATGGCTCACAATTCAGCGTGGATGTGATAAGATGTGCACCTTCTGCATCGTTCCCTTCGTGCGTGGTCGAGAGCGGAGTCTACCCTTGAAACTCCTCCTTGAAGATGTCGAAAAATTGGTAGACCAAGGGTTCAAAGAGGTCGTTCTGCTCGGTCAGACCGTTAACTCCTATCGCGACAACGGTTCCGATTTTGGAGACCTCCTTTATGCCGTTGGCGAAGTGAACGGCTTAGAACGCGTCCGCTTTACCTCGCCACACCCCGCAGATGCTACCGAGCGTATGATTGACGCAATGGCGAGCTCTCCAACCGTTTGTAAACATTTACATCTCCCACTGCAATCTGGTTCTACCCGGGTGCTTGAACGGATGCGGCGCACTTACACCGCCGAAGAATATCGTGAGCTCGTCACGAAACTCCGTGAACGCATCCCTGACATTGCCCTCTCCACCGATGTTATCGTCGGTTTCTCTGGCGAAACCGAAGCAGAATTTATGCAGACCTATCAGATGATGACGGACATCCGGTACGATTCGGCGTTCATGTTCAAGTATTCCGAACGCGAAGGCACACTCGCACACAAAGCTCTACCTGATGATGTACCAGAGGCAGAAAAGGGCGAACGCCTTAAACAGATTATTGAACTTCAGGAACAAATTTCCGCAGAAATTAACACGACCGCAGTCGGTGATACTGTCGCGGTGCTTGTCGAGGGCGAATCGCGTCGGGAAACAGATAAATATTACGGCAAAACAGACGGTTTCAAAACAACGGTGTTTCCCAAAGCGGATAGTCAAATCGGCGAGGTTGTCAATGTGCGCATTCACAACACCACAGCGCATACTTTGATTGGACAGATAGTCTAATGGATAAACTTAGGATCAAAAACAGGATCGAAATTGAGAAGATGAAGCAGAGCGGCAAAGCAGCTGCAACTGTCCTCAAGCGCATTGGAGAGGCGATCGCCCCCGGCGTTTCAACCGCCGACTTGGAACGCATCTCACGCGATACAATTACCGAAGTCAATGCCACATCTTCATTCTTAGGCTACCAACTCCCAGAACACCAACCCTATCCTGCCACAATATGTACCTCAATTAACGATGTCGTCATCCACGGAATTCCTGACAAGGGACACGTCCTGAAAGCAGGCGACATCATCGGGATTGATACGGCCGTCAGTATAGACGGCTATCACGGCGATAATGCATACACGTTCCCTGTCGGAGACATCTCGCCTGTAGCGGAACGGTTGCTTAACGTGACGCGAAATTCGCTCTACGATGCGATCGCCGAAGCGAAACCCGGAAACCGTATCGGGGACATCTCTTCCAAATTACAGGAGGGCGCAGAATCGCAAGGGTTCTCCGTACTCCAGAGTTTTGCCGGACACGGCATCGGACGAAGCCTGCATGAAGCACCGGAAATCCCTTGTATGGGCGTTCCTGGACGCGGGTTACGCCTCAAACCCGGAATGGTACTCGCTATTGAAACTATGGTGAACGTTGGGCTACCGGATGTACAGATATTGCCGGACGGATGGACGATTACAACCGTGGACGGTTCCTTATCTGCTCTTTTTGAACATACAGTAGCAGTCCTTTCCGATGGACCCGAAATTCTAACAGGGAGCGCATTGTGGGAAGTCTAAGCACAAAAATTGTAGCCGTTATCACCGCAATCCTCATCTTCATCTCGCTCTATCTTATTTTCGGTTACGCGCGGACTGAAGGCACGATGCTCGAAGTACAAAAAATCTTCTATTACCACGTCTCAGCGGCACTCACCGTCTTTGTGGCGTTTGGGGTCAACTGTGTTTTTAGTCTCAAGTACCTCATCCAACGCAAACCGAACGATGATCTGCTGGCAGCCGCGGCGGCCGAACTCGGTGTTATCTTTTGCACAGTCGCGTTGCTATCGGGACCTATCTGGGCGCGATACGCATGGAACACATGGTGGAATTGGGAGGCGCGCCTCACAAGCACATTGGTACTCTGGCTCATGTACGTCGGTTATTTTATCCTACGCTCCGCTCTCGAAGGCGATAAACGCCGAATCTATTCCGCAGTACTCGGAATTATCGCTTATCTGGATGTCCCGATTGTCTATTACGCTGTAGATATCTGGCAAGGTGGATTGCACCCAGACCGTGGGACAAAATGGAGCCTTGAGGCGACAATGCGCTATACATGGATGGTAGCACTGATCGCACTCATTATGCTTTTTGTATTCTTGCTAATCATCCGATATCGCATGAAAAAGACGGAAGCCCGCTATGAGATATTACAACAGAAATACCTTGAGGAGACACCCGGATGAGAATATCCGTTTTAGCAAGCTTTGTCGTGGTTCTGGCGTTATTCATCTTCGCAACCCAAGTACCAGTGGATATAACGCCTGAGAAGGTTTCAGCGGCTGTTTCAGAGGCGATCTCACAGTCCGAGGTTCCAGTGGATGAAGAGATCGTCGAGCAGGCTGTGAAAAATTCTATTACGATACTCGAAAAAGGGCAAAGAACCCGCCTCAAATACCTCGCCGCTGCCTATATTGTAATATGGTTAGTCTTTATGTTATACGTGTTGCGCTTAGGACAGCAGCAACAGCAATTAGACAAACGTCTCGCACAACTCGAACAAACATCTGTAACAGTGGCCAGTAACCAGTAACCAGCAAGAAAACGCCCCAGACACACTCTCTTAACTGGAAACTGGAAACTGGAAACTGGAAACTTTAAAAATGAAAACATTCCTTTTTGAATCACAACGGACGGTTGAGTGTCCACTCACAGAAGTTTTTGAATTCTTTTCTAATGCCCATAATCTTGCCGCTATTACACCGCCAGAGCTCCATCTTGAAATATTAACTCCTGCCCCAATTGAGATGTTTGCGGGAACACTGATTGATTATCGACTGAAACTCCACGGCATTCCACTGCGCTGGCAGACCGAGATTACGGAGTGGAACCCGCCTCATTTTTTCCTTGATGAACAACGCCGCGGTCCCTACCGACTCTGGCGGCATACGCATACCTT
The DNA here is from genome assembly GCA_009843785.1 of Candidatus Poribacteria bacterium. Classification (GTDB taxonomy): domain Bacteria; phylum Poribacteria; class WGA-4E; order WGA-4E; family WGA-3G; genus WGA-3G. Next base: position 16,818 of record VYCT01000278.1, read on the forward strand.
CGATGAGACTGGAAACGGTGTCGTTGTAGGGGATTCTGTTGAATATGCTGTCTGGGGCGGTGGACTTATTAATAAACTTTTCGTCCGTCCGGATATAGAGAAGATTTTCGCCTACCGCTCCGAGCAGTTAGACGAAATCTTCCGTCATAAGAAAAACAGCACTTTACCGTAAAAACGGATTCTACCGTAGTAATGCATCACTCGCTTCACGTAGTTTAAAGTTTCATTAAATCCTTCAAAATACCCGTGAGGAGGCTCTTCGCTGCCCCATACTTTTTTGTGGATAGATGCATGGCGCGGCGTGAGTTGGCTGAGTGCTATTCTCACTGGCTCCCACAGTAATGGACTTGCCTTTTGTCGATAACGGACAAGGGCTTGGGCATCGCGAACGCGACCGAGACCACCGTTGTAACTCGCTAACACCAAACGATGCTGCTGATCCGGCTGGCTTTCTGGGAACGCACGGTACAACGTGTGTAGATACCGCGCCGCACCTGCGATATTTTGCTCCGCATCCAATGGGTCTTCAACGCCGAGCTCCTTTGCAGTCGCAGGCATCAGTTGGGTCAATCCTTGCGCGCCCACAGCACTTCGCGCTTTCTCGTTGAACCCCGACTCCTGCACAATCAGCGCGCAGATGAGCCGCGCGTCCACATTTTCTTTGACGGCATATTTCTTGATCAGCGGCTTGTATTTAAGAATCTTCGGTGTAAGCGCGAGCAATCGTAAATCCAAATGAATATTGATGATACCACCAATCACAAGGATCAAAATAACTGTTATGAAAATAAAAAAGAAGATGCGTTTGCGGAACATTTCTATTCACACCTGTGCCTGCTACAATAGATACCCCAACTGAAATATGAATCTATGTCCTTGGCTTGTCTCACCTCTACGATGTTCGCTATTTTGTGTGGACTGCCAGGCATACGAAAGAAATATATTCCATGTATCTAACGGACGATAGGAGAACCGACCACCAATCTCTGTTGTTCGTGCGACGACACCCGTAGGAAATGGAAGTGCCTCATAATCCTCACCATAAAACCGATCAGCGATGCTGCCTTCGCCGTGACGAGTCAGCACCGCGCGGACCTCTGCCGCCGTAGAGACAGTAAACTGATAGGATGCCGAAAATCGCAATGTATCCGAATCGTTACTGATGGGATGCCCAATGGCATAGCCGAAATGCGTGTACTGGTTATCGGGATCGAGGTGCGTGTACGCCCATCGGTTGACCCGCGCGTATTCGCTATGGATACCGAGTTGACGGTCGAGCTGTTGCGGATACCACGTCAATCCCAAAAGCCATGCGACTGCATGCGGATCGTTGGAATCAGATTCATATTGAATATCGTCTATAACCCATTCCCCATAGAGACGCACACCATCAATAGGGCGGATCGCTGCATCCAAGGCAAACATTACATTATCGTCGGCTTTCGCGTTATATTGTAGCGCGTAATAGAAGGTGAACGGGTTCGCATACTTCCACTCCAACGTCTGTGCATCGCCGCCGTAAAGTATCCACTCGGCAACGCCGATTTCCACGCGATCGTTGTATTGATAGTCGAGCCGGTGCCCGCTCATATAGCGTTTCGCCAGATAGCGTTTTTTGCCATCGTCGTACCATGTTGAATCCAATTGTGTCGTGAAAGCCGTCGCTTTCAGGCGTTTCCCAAATGTACCCGTCAGCCGAACTTGATCAAACGCCGGTGAGTTATCCGAGATCCCTACCGTTTTATACCGACTCGCACCCCAGAAAAGCCAATCTCTGCCGACAAGTAGGTTAAGGTGCGCGCCATTTACCTGCAAATAACTCCTTTTGAAGTCCATAGTATACCCGCCACGCCACCGTTCAAGGCGTTGCCCCGCTGTTTTCCCGTCAAGTGGACGACTCTCAAAGTTATGCGCCTCAAATTCAGAGTAAAGTGCTAAGCGCGGTGCTGACTGCTGTTTAAGCGTCCCCGCTGTCCAGTGAAAAGCCGCCTCAAGTGCTGGAGCGATCTTTTTCTCCGTCGCGCGGAGTTGTGGCAGAAAGTCTATCCTCCGTCCGTCGCTACCTGCCAGTTCTCTACGAAACGCTCGTTTCAACTTTTCAAGGAGTGTCCGGTCTATTTCAGATGGAACGACGCTACCCGCACGTATCCGCAATTCAGACTGTCGTATAACTTGCACGACCTCTGCTCTTGAGAGCGGTGCGGTCTGCCGATGGAATCCGCCTGTGATACCGTCAGTCTCCAACTTCGCAAGCGCATCGGTAACCCATCCATCAAAGTTTACGGGTACATCGGGCGCGCCGGACGCAACGTTCAAAATAGATAGAAAAACGAAGATAAGGATTAGAAGATTGGAAGGTTGGAAGATTGGGGAGGCCTTCCTTCCACCCTTCCACCCTTCCACTCTTCCGTGTGCATTTTGTCGAGTCAACTTCATCGCGCCTGCGCCTCCAATTTTTTCACGCAGGCATCAATATGCCGGAACTGCCACGTCCAGCGTGTGTTATAGAGGAACTGTCGTAGGTCAAATCGGTTGTCGTCCGGTGAATAAGATTCAGCGTGATAGGAGGGCGTTAGCGTCGTCATTTTGTGTCGATTGATCGCATAGTATCTAAAGAAGTGTTTGACCTTTTCGGCGACCTCGCGCGGCGGCAAGTGATCCCACTCCTGAACTAATTTTTCAAACATACTTACGGGACCGCACTGCTCCATTTTCCGCAGCTGCCCGAATCGACTCAATTCCGCGTAAGTCATCCCCATATCGTCTTCATCGGTTTGTGTATAAGTTTCGGTGATCGGTTCCAGTTCTGCTGTCGGGGGTGCCTCTACAATCTCAGCGAGCGCGGTATAACCGAGATGATGTTCCGCCCACTTCAGGAAACGCCGCAGATCGTGTTTACTAATCCCGCCGATCGGATTGATGTCTCCGCTACTGCAATCGTATTTTGTGAGGTAACCGCGCAGTGCCTCGTCAACATTACCGGTGCCTAAAACGAGAAGCGTACCTTCACGGTTCCTTACCCACGGCAGCATCTGTGCAAACAGATAACTCAGCACCATACGTAGCCTCGCTTGTATGTTCTGGAGTGCCTGATTTTCTTGATGAGTGCCACCGTCAACCTTGAAGCGCGGCTTTTTCTGTGTAATACGCGTAAAGAGAGATTGCAGCGCGTTCACAAGTCCGTCCATATTGATGTCGAGATGATGCGCGCCAATCTGCGCCGCGAGGTGTTTCGCGCGTTTGCGGGTCTCACGCGAACTGTTTTCTGTACCGATATAGCATGTATATAACAGACGATTCGCGAGTTCGCACGGGTCTGCGAAAACATCAGGCGTTTCACCGTCCACAAGCCAACGGGCTACATCGTTGGTAACAGCCGTATCTTTTTCGCGTACCGCTTTCGCAACCAATTGACACATTGAACCGACGAGGGTCGCAACCGCACCGCTGTCTGCACCACCAGAGAGCGGAATGAAGTAACCCGCCGCACCCGATCTACGAAGGTAATCCCAGAGCCAACAGGCAGGCCCCAAAGCGATCTCTGCTTCCGGTTCGTGCGTATGCGGTTCGATGGGAACAGAAGATGGGAAGAGTAGATGGGAAGCATCTTGGTTGGAAGATTGGAAGGTTGGAAGATTGGGTTCCATCCTTCCCGCCTTCCCTCCTTCTTCCCTCCTACTTTCTGCCTTCCCGCCTTCTATTCCCATATCAAAATCAATGTCTATCTGCGGAAGCCGTTCCGTTTGACTCGCTTGCACAGCACGACTCGCCTTCGCACCCCGATAGGCGCGGACATCGTGAAGGTTCACTGTAGCCGTGATGACCTCTACATCTTTGAGTGAGAACTGAGAACCTTGTGCCAAGATCTTGCCATTTTGGGCGATCAGTGCACAGCCGTCGAAATAGAGTCTACCGCCGTCACACCCCTGTTGGTTTGCGTAGAGATAGACACCACCGTTTTTGGCACTCGCGTTCTGAATCAGCGCGATGCGTGTATCCAGTTTCCGTAACTCGTGATGCGAACCGGAACCGTTACCGATGATCTCGACCCCAGCGTTGCCGAAATGGATATGCGGACTCATCGGCACAAAGAGCTCTTCGCAGGTTTCCGCTGCCAAAAGCGTATCCGCCATCGCTATCGCCGCGATACCGATAGGCACCTGTCGTTGGCCAGTCAATTCAGTAATCTCGCACGGCAGTCTGTACGGCTCGGTTGTCCAGCCTCGCTCCCATGCCACAAACCAGCGGTGCTCCCGGTAATTGCCATCGCTCGCCAGCACCATCTTCGGACGGATTAACAACAACTTGCCATCTAACGCGAAGACCCGACAGTTATAGCGGACATTTTTGTGCATGACAGGCATGCCAATATCGCACAAGATGCCATCGGTAGACCCGCCTTTGAGGATGTACGCAAGCGATTCCCAACTGTGCCGCAGCGTGTCAAGCTCCAGAAAATGGTCTTCACAAGAGTAGCCTGTGATTTCCAGTTCCGGTCCCAACCGATACCGCGCACCACTCGCCTTCGCGATCTCAATGGATTCAATGATACGCGCCGTATTGCCTTCAAAGTCGAGACTCCACTGATTCAGGTTGCACGTTGCAAGCACTGCTTTCATGGTATCAGTTTCCAGTTTCCAGTTTCCAGTTTCCAGTTTCCAGCAAAGAAGCCTCTGGTAACTGGCCACTGGTTACTGTTAACTTCTTTTCACGTTTTCTGCGGTTTCTTACGAGCCGCGGGGAACAAGATATTATTCAAGATGAGCCTATATCCCGGTGAATGTTTATGCAAATCGAGGTTCGTCGGGATTGCACCTTCGCCCACAAAGTGGCGATAATCCTCTGGATCGTGTCCACCGAGGAACGTAAAAGTGCCTTTCCCTAATTTGCCGTGAATGTATTTCGCGTAGTTCGTGCCTTCTACCTGTCCGAGAATCGTGATAGACCCCCGAATCTTGTCCATGTTAAACGAGGTCGTCTGACCGAGGTAACCCGGCACAACAGCAACATGGTTTTGCGTCAGCATTGTCGGAATCGGATCGTGCTTTGCCGCGAATTCAAAAAGCTTGAAATCTTCAACGCCACTTTGGGCATCCCTGTCAGGGTTCGGGTTGTCTATGTCCGAAAATTCGTATCGGTACGGATTCGTATAGAGGCTAAAATTCTCAAATGCCAAGGTGCGCTCAAAATCAAGCTGTGTTTCAGCGTTTGGTGCAAGCGGTGTCCCGTCAAGTTCGGGGGCTACGATGTCAATCGCACCGCCACGCGTTGCAAGCGCAATGTCCAATGTTTCCGGCGCAGAACACATCGCAAAGATAAACCCACCATTGGCGATATAGTCAGAAATCATCTGGGCAGTCTGTCCTTTGTGCTGCGGGACCCTTTGAAATCCGGCTTCTGCTGCTGCCTTTTCAAACATCAGCATACGCTGTTGATACCAGACTTGTGTCGAAAACGAGGCATGAAACTTACCGTGCTGACCGGTGAAATCCTCGTGGTGCAAGTGGAGCCAGTCGTAGCCTTTTGTCTGTAGCACACCGCTTTGGACCTCCTTATCCCAGATTTCGTCGTACGGAATTTGTGCGTAATCCAGCGCAATTTTAACCGCATCGTCCCACGGATCTCGATACGGAGATGCCTCTGACGGCGCATATACGGCGATCTTCGGTGCTTTTTCTAATAAAATCTCGTCCATATTGCTACCTTCAAGAACGGTCTGCTTGATGCCGGTATAGTCGGCATCGCTCATCGCCTCAAAACGCACGCCCATGAGGACAGCACGGACGCGCACATCTTGTGAATCGGGCAGCACGAACGCCCCACCACGGTAATTCAGCCACCAATAGCATCGGTACTCACGTGGCGCTTCTAATGCCCAGTACGTCAAACCGTATGCCTTGAGATGGTTAGTTTGCCTGCCCTGTTCCATCGGAATCAAAAGCCACTGTGCCGTAGCGATGTTTCCTATAATAAAGAAGAAAAAGATTGCAAGAACGAAGTAGCGAAAAGAGCACACGTCCCGAAAGTGCCTGCCCTTCCATTCTTCCATCCTTCCAGTCTTCCGATCTTCCATCATCATTTCACGCCTCCATCCGAACCGATCACTGCCGGTTCATGTCCAAACACGATCTGACCATTGTGCATCAGGGCATCTTCTGTAGCCCCTGGATTTTCGGTGTCAATTTTCCAGAGTTGACCGTTATTTTCATACAAGATCCAGCGTCCTTCAGGCGGAATCCAGACCGGATGAGAACCGCCTTTTTGGGTTAATTGTTGTTCTGTCGGCACACCATCGCCTGAGTACACAATGAGCCAAATCTGTTGATGGTTGCCTTCGGTGCGTGTGAACGCCAACCGATTTGGATCGGCAGGCGACCAAGCCGGTTGCGAGTCATCGGCTGCGGACACCACAATCGGTTCTACACGCGTGTTCATTTGGTCAAATGCGTAGATATTTCGTCTCTGATTTTCAGCATTTGAAGCGATGGCATCTGGGTTTTCGATGGTTCCCGCTGTGACATACGCCAGCATGCTACCGTCGCTATTCCAAGCCGGTGTAAAACTTTTCAACGCAGTTGATGGCACAACATATTCAGAGCCGCTCGAAATGTGACGCATCACAACGCGGCTCCGATTGCCAGTCTCCGGACGTGTATAAGCAACATATTGCGCGTCCGGTGAGATTGCCACATCGTTTGCCAGCGCACGGCTATCAAGCAGCAAACCCCCATCTGGGATATCAGGACCTCGGATGATAACGTTCCCTTCCGAGTCTTGGTAGGTAAGTGTACCGTCATTTGCAACCGTCGGATTGCGTCCAATATCTAATGGGATACTCATACCATCGGTGGAAATTCCCCAGATGATATTGTCGTAAGTAAAGTAGATAAAGCCAGGTAACTGTTCAGTTTGTGACAGGGCATCCTGTTCCCTAACAAGGGCATCTCCAAGTCCGGGTGCTACTATTTGACTTTTTGCTCTCTTTGTAGCGATTTCCGCTTTAGGCGTGAATTTTTCCATGTCCTTGAGTTCCCAGCCTACACCGTTCGCTTCCCAGAGAAAACCAGTGCCTTTTGTCCAATATTTCCACTCCTCATTCACACGTCCGTTGCGGGTGACGCTAAAGACATCTTCGGGTTCACCCAAACGTTTTTTGATTTCCCAGCGTCCACCATCCTCAATCTCTGCCATGTTTCCGTCGCCATCAATGTAACTTGCAAGGATTTCAATATTGATATGAGATGTTGTTTGCCCCGGAAAAACACTGACTGCCGTGGGTTCGCCGCGCACCGGGTGACGCGTACCATATATCCCAACGCCATCGGTTATACCCGTTTTCCCGTCGTTATTTGTATCCATGATTGCCATAACATAGTAGTTACCCGGCAGCACATTGACTTGGTAGTTACCATCTCCGGCAACCGTGACCGGCATCGCAATCGGCGCACTGAAGTCAGCCGTATACGAAAGCGTTAAAATACCTTGTTGAATAGGATAGCCGTCCCAGGTAATCTTTCCAGCGATAATCCCCTGTTCAATATGGGCTTCAATGCCCGGAGGGGTCGCGTGCAGGTGTCCGTTCGCATCATAGCGTGCACTGATAAGGAGGTCAATGTTCCGATTTTCACCAGCACTCAGGGTAATCGGGGCAGGCGGCTGCGTTGTGATGTCCACCGTGCCATATCCGCCTAAACCGTCCCCTTCACTATACCTGCCGTCTTTATTGGCATCTAAATTAACGATAACGTAATATTCACCGGGCGGAAGTCCTATATGAAATGTACCGTCGGTCGCGGTTTCGCCGCTCGCAATAGGGGACACTAAGGTAGATTCAGCGTACACCTCTACGCGCGCAGAGGTCCCTTCAGGAAGTGATACTTTACCTGTCAGTATGCTTGTATTCTCCTGCGATGTCTTTTTACGCTGCTGATAGGTCGCACTAATTGTTATGCCAATATCTGTGGTAAGTTTGTTGGGCGAAATCAGTATAGGTTCTGGAAACTCCCCACGTTTTCGCATATTTTCGACACCATAAAATCCGAAGTCGTCTCCAGCGTCCAGTTTATTCGTCTCGTTGTTATCAACAATCGCCATGAGATAGTATTTACCCGGCGACAACTTGAGATGCCATGCCCCGGAATCCGACACTGTGGTAATACCGGCACGATATTTCCAAGATAAATCCGTATAAGCCAGAATTAAGGCTTTACGCCCTTCAAGCCCAAAAGACTTCGGATTTTCCTTATCGAGCGCAAGGTTGAGCGTGCCGCTGCAGCCAGAGGTCGCTGTACGCAAGTCGGCTTGGAACTTTTGGAACTCGGTCGGTTGATATTCGGATGCTGGAATAATGTTAAACTTTCCATCGGTGAGTGTCGCTCGTCCTGTTATCGGAATCTCTATCTCCCGAACCGTTTCTCTGTTATCGACTTTGACGATTTGATACTTTTGATCCTTGTTGTCCCATTCAGTGATCCCGAAGATACCCAAGCCGTCACCCGCATCAAAATTTCCTGACTTATTGACATCCACATAAGCCGCGAGAAAATATTGACCGGGTTCAACGTCAAGTGTAAACTGGCCATCACCAAGTTTCGGAATCCCGCTCATGTACAATTCGCGTAATTTGTCATCCCGATAGACAGACACATTCGCATGTGACAGGTCTTGACCATCCCAAATAATTCTGCCCGTTATTGATGCTGTCAACCGTCTTGGATCAGCATTTTCTTGGGCGGAAAGCTGTTGGCAGAATAGTCCAATACTGATGACGAGTAATAGCAGCAGCGTCAGCCGTTTCATGTTTTCTTCCTTTGTCCGTATTTCTTTTTTCTATGGTATTGAATGAGTGCTATTAATAGTAACACATACCAGGATAATTTGCAAGCAACGCGTTACTTCCGGGCAGAACTATTCAGTGCTCCATTTGATGCCTCTTTACTGTAGAAGTCATCTTTCAATCTATACGCTGGGCTTTGCTGGCGGGGTTTGAAACCTCGCCTACTGACAACTGACAACCCATAACTAATAACTATAAAACATTTGACTTTCACATAAAATGTATGGTATAATATTCTTAATTTACCGAATGCGGGTAGCAGCACACCCTGTTTACTGTCCGCAAGATAAACTGCCCGCGCTGAACCTAACCTGAACCAAACAGGAGCAATTCACAATGAGGATGAAAGTCTATTATATTTCTGCTGTTCTGCTGATGCTAAGCCTATTAACACCAGCAGTATTCGCACAAGACGCACAAGAGGAACATCTGGTTGGCTGGTGGTTATTTGATAGCGAAAAGGACGAGATAGGGAATTGGGACGATATAACGCTCCACGGTGCCAAAATTGATGATGGACAGTTAGTCGTTGAGACCGGGAAATGGGCGCATGCCCTTGATTATACTGGGCCCGACATCACGGAATTGTCGTTAGTAACTTGGGTGAGTTTGGACGACTACGCAAAGACAAATGGTTCAGCGCTTACGCTGGACAAGGAATCCGCAGATCAATTTTGTGCTATCGTCTGGGCTGAGAGAGTTGATAAACAGTGGATGCCCGGGAGCAGCCATTTCCGGCGCACGGCGGATTTTCCCGACGCAGTCACCGAAAAACCAACGGGCGAGATGGTTTACTTAGTTATTACGTATGAGGATGTCAAAAACAAGTACAGAATTACCGGCTACCGGAACGGCGAGAGTCTCGGCAGTTTCGATATGGGGGATCTCAGAACATGGCCCGCAGGCGATGCCGAAGCGATTTGGGGAAAACGACATGTAAACGGACTCGCAGGACCCGGTGAACTTAATGCTCACATTGAAGAGTCCCGAATTTACAACGTCGCGTTGACAGAGGACGAAGTTAAAAGTCTCGAAATTGGAACGCTTTCTGTTGAACCCCAAGGTAAACTCGCTACCCAATGGGCAAAACTTAAAGCGAAATAAATCTCTAACAGTAGGGCGAAGCGACTGTGCCTCGCCCTACTGTTGTATGTGTGATGCCCCAAAATGTTACACTTTCTGAAAAAATATTTTTTTTACTACAAAAAATTATATCTAAAATGGTCTGTGAACCCTTACAGTTATTGAGTTTCATGCCAATAACC
>VYCT01000081.1 GCA_009843785.1 Candidatus Poribacteria bacterium
GCACAAAGTGTGCTTAATATACCAAAACCCTGATCATCGATCATTATCCGGTGCCCGGCGTTTAAAATTGTATGGCAAGTGGGAAAAACTCAAAACGAACCTGTCGGTGTTTGGAAGTCAAGTAACCCAAGCAGATGTTGAAACTTTTTCTTATTATAGACTCATAAATGATTTACTGCACGATAGTACTGTCTACTATGAGATACTTTGCTACGAACAAATTTGATCCAATGGCGGTTTGATGGCATACTTGTGGTGAATCGAAAGAACATCTGGCATCGGTGTAAATCCCAAATTGGCTTGCGAAGAACAATATTACTTGTTATACTATTACCACGTTAACTTGTACAAACAACTGAGGAATTGGAAGCAGACCAAGATGAGTGAACTAAAGTACCCTTTCCTTATCAGTGTATTACCTTTTGGAGAAGATAGTGATTCTTTAATCAAATTCCCCAATCTGCCGGACTATCCATTTCTTATCAGCATATTGCCTGCGGAAGAAGAGGGAGGCTATCTAATCGAATTCCCCGACCTGCCAGGATGTATGTCTGATGGAGAGACAATTGAAGAAACAATAGAAAACGGAAAAGACGCAGTTTTTTGCTGGATAGAAACAGCGAAAGGGTTTGGTGATGAAATTCCTCAGCCGGGTTCTGTACTTCCAACAAACATCATCCATGGTAAATTCTGCTCATACTCAAAATGAAATATGATGATATCAGTTCCTAAGTAGGAGAACTTAAAACATGATCGCTATACAGCGTGATGCCAGTAACCATTCTTTGGTGCCTGATGAGGACTACTATCAGCCTAATGAAAGTCTAAAGAATCTGTTTAGAGATATAGTAACACAGCCATTCAAACGTCGTCTATCGAGCCTTGCCGTGGAATTGGAAAATGGCAGATATACAAGGATGAACGCTCTGAGAAAGTCCATACTGGAACAAGGACAGACAAATTTTGATGAATCGTCTAAAGGTTTTTCTCCTGAAGATAAAGTGCTATTGTATTGTGTCAATTACATGCCCATGCACCTTTATAGCTCTTACTATATTTTTAGGAGGAAACTCTTTCTGCCCGTAAGCAATAAAGTTATATTCATTGACTTTGGTTGTGGCCCATTAACTTCAGGCATTGCATTTTGGGTCGCTACAAGGGGAGCAAGACAGATCGACATCACTTATGTCGGTATTGATAGTTCACAAACAATGCTTAATACGGCAGAAAAAATAAATCAATATGGGCCTTACGGATCCGACAGAAGTAATGACCCTTTTTATAAAGATGATCAACTACACCTAATACCTAACTATGATAGGTTGCCCCAGTTATTGGCTGATATCAATATTAACGGAGATAATTCTGGTGATGCTTTGATTATATTTAACTTCTGTTACTTCCTTCAGAGCAATACATTCAACGAGTCATCAAATATGGAAACATTAGGCAATCTACTTGAAGCTGTAGCGTTTGATTACGGCCATAATAAAATATGCATGGTGTATCAGGATCCCGTGAGTAATAGATTTCAAGAAAGGTGGCATGGACTCAAGTCTCAGGTAATAGCATACCACTCAATATTTGATATGGGTTTTACGTGGCAGGATCCCACAGAAGAGGCACGTATAAAGTATGATACTTTATGGGGAGAACCGAACACGGTCAAAGTGTCCTATGATACCTTTAATAACTTTCATTGCCTAGGGCTTATATATTGAACATGGACCCGTCTCTTGCTACGGGACGAGGCGTTTACCTGCATAACTTGATGAGACTAGGAAATCGCATCTATTAATGAGGCGCATAGGTCCTATTACCATGAAATTTATCCCAATAGGTAACTTTTTAATGGAGAACTGATCCATGCAACAACAATTGGAACTTGACTTCACTACCGTACCGCAGGAACAACCCGCTAAACAACAATCGCCTTCAAGAAATCAGAAAGCGGTTGTGACAATCGTTGGGCTCGACTACCGAGAAGACTATATTAATGAACACCAACACGATTGGCTGTTAACAGAAATCGACAGAAACCGATGGTTAGACGACCTAAAACGGCGCGTTCAGCATTACGGTTTTAAGTATGATTACAAAGCGCGAAAGGTGAACTATGATATGCGTATTGGTGAATTGCCAGAATGGCTGAAAAGGCTGAGTCAGAAATTACATAAAGATGAGCATACACCAGAAGTAGCCGATCAGGTGATCGTCAATGAGTATCTACCCGGACAAGGAATTGCAAGCCACATTGATTGTGAGCCCTGTTTTGAAGACACAATCGTTTCTTTGAGTTTGGGGTCCGGTTGCATTATGGATTTCACAAATAAATTTGACAAGTCGGAAAAAATTCCGGTCTGGCTTGAACCGAGAAGTTTGGTTGTATTGCGTGGTGAAGCGAGACATGAGTGGTTGCACGGGATAGCTGCAAGAAAATCGGATGAGTGGGACGGTCAAAAGCATGAACGGCAGCGACGCGTATCCCTAACCTTTAGAAAAGTGATTATAAAAACCGATAAAACACCACTAAAATAAAAAAAGCGCTGTCAAAGGACCGCGCCTCATGAAATTAAATCAATGTTTTTAGAAGCGTTCTGTTTTAACCTCGCCCCATTTGATTGCCAATTTTTCTTTGGCATCAACAGGGAAGGGTATATCACGGTTCAGGTCGTCTTCCGGTTCGCCTTCAAAATATCGGAAGTTGTCAATCCAGAAATCTTCATCGGATTGGGCAATTGACAATCCTACCCACATGTCTCTTTCAACATCAGCAGTTGAATTAAAGGTGATGTGATACTCCGTCCATTCCGGTCCTAATAGATTGATAGCGCCGCCTTGGTAGAAAGTCCAAGGATCGTGTTGCATCTGGACACTCAGCGTCACCTCGCGCGGCTTTGCAGAACGCGCCCAAAAAATCACGGTGTACGTCTCACCCGACTTCATTGAAGCATCCCTTTGTTTAATCTTTGCATGCCAGGCGGTACCGGTTGCTTTATGTCCGACTATTTTGAGCGACTGCTGTCCGTGTTGTGGATTTTTCTTGTCAATCTCCATCGTGTAGAGCCCGCCGCGGTCGCAACAAGCGCCGTCCTCTAACTCCCAGGCGGCTAAATCTTCTTCAAAACTGTGGTTTTCGAGGAGAAGTTCCCCTTCTTTCCATTTTCCCCAGTCTATTGGAGTCCCTGCCAAAGCAGTCAAACCTACAAACAGCGTCAGCAGGAACACACTCATCATAATAGATTTCGTCACGTTAAATTTCCCCCTTGTGCACTAAAATTCACTATAAAAATTAAGTCTCACCTCGCATAAGAGATTCCACTTCAGGGAGTACCTGCGCCACTGCTGCTTGATCAACAGTGTCAGCGATGCTGCTATAACCTGCTGTGTGAATCATCTCGACGAGGTTTTGTCCTAATTGTTCAATTGTCCATGCGACTGAATCTGGCACACTCGCTTTATCGAGATGCCGCTGATCGTTTTTCCCGGAGGGATCGTAGTGATAATGTGGGTCCTTGCGAAAGCAGTCGAAACGGAGGAGTTGAATATTTTCACCGTCCGTTTCGCCGTAAACACGCACAGAGGGACCACCATCTGCTCCGAAATTACGTTCGTCAACGTGGAGTTCAACACCACCGACGTGGAACACTTTTTCATTCATCAATTTTTCCTCCAGTTTACAAAAAGTATAAATATATTATACATCATAGCTGCAGAGATGTCAATAAAAACTCTTTTGCGG